>JBBQML010000329.1:0-5829 GCA_038328885.1 Verrucomicrobiota bacterium
TGGGCGTCGCCGGGCAGTTGGACTCGGACGACCTGGATGCCGAGCCGAAGGGCAGGCCCGGCGCGGACGGCGACGGCTTGTCGTTGTACGAGGAGTACCGTGGCTTCTACGCGGACGGTCGGCACTTGCAGACGAATCCGAAGCGGAAGGACCTCTTTATCCGGACCGACGCCGGGCCACTCAGCGAGAGCGCCATCTCCCGCTTCCAGTCGATCAGCGGATTGGACGTTCACTTGTGCAACGAGCTTGAGTACGACCCTTTCCGAAACTTCACGATCAACCAGAACCGCAGTGCAGGCCCGACCAAGGGCAGTCAGGCCGGCCTTTGGGTGTTCCCTTCGAATAGCCCGACGCGACCCAACGATGACCTCCCTTCAGGGACCCGGCCGAGGGACCATCGGCGCATCCGGGTGCACGCCGCGCCGGAGGGGCTGGGGTCGACTGTCGACCTGAATGCCGCGCTCGAACACGTCGTCGTCCAAGCCCTCTTTCAATCGGTCGCAGTGGATCGGCCCGGCCCGGGCGATAGGGTTCGCCTTTTCGAACTTCTCATCCCGTCGGCCGGGAGTTCCGATCCAGCCCAGTTCCGGATCAGCCCGAACTTCGCCCCGGTGGTCGTCCTCGATGCCGCGGGTCGTGATCTGGCGGCCCTTTGGAGCCGCCGCGTCGGCAGTCAACGGGATCGGGCGTCGAAACGGGGACCCGTCGGTTTGTCGCCAGCGGACCGCGAACGGTTTGCGAACCTCGAGCGTGGAACGAGCGCGAGGTTCCAATGGCTGGTGGGAGAAAAGCGCGGGGCCCACTCGGGACCCGAAGTCTGCGTCATGCGCGACTGGTTCGCCGACGTGTACCAGAGCGCAACCACGTCCGCGGACGGCCTGCCGATCTACCGGTTCGTGGATCGCTCCCGCGGCGGCGAAAAGCCCGGCCCCCGACTCGGCACCACCCGCGAGGGCACCGGCATCAACGCGCCGACGGCCACCCCGGAATCGCGGTACGGAGACGGCTCTGGAGTGGCGGCGAACCGCCAAATGGTGATCAGCGACAGCCTTCCGTAAACGGAAACCCCGCACCCGACCACCCGTGAATCCCATAATCCTCCGTTTGCTTCCACTCCTGGGCGTCCTGGCCTCGGCCCTGCCCGCGCGAGGAGCCTCGTTCGCCCCCGGTGACCCGGTGGTCAGCCTCCAACGCGTGGAGGCCGATTCAACCCGTTGGTCTCCGCGGGTAAGCCTCGTTCTCCGGGTGCGCATCCTTCATCCACTGGCGCGCGGTGAGTCGACCACCGATCCCTGGGTCCTGGCGCCGTCAGGCGGCTGGACGACCGCACTGAGGCTGGTCGCGCGGGACGCGGCGGGTACGCCGGTCGACTGGCCCTTCACCCGACTCGCCGTCGGGGAGACCGAACCGGCGCAATGCCTGCCGTCCTCACACCTGGCGGCGACCTTCGTGCTCGACCCGTCCGCCACCGGACTGGCCGTTCCGGTGGGGGAGTACTCGGTCCAGGCGGAGCTCTCCGCGGCCGACGGGGCGGGTTGGCGCGGCCGGGTGGAATCCGACGCGATATCCATCAGCGTACCGGGTCCGTTGAGACCCCAACTCGAAGTCTCGCCAGTTCTGGATGGCTCGCTCGTGGCGGGGTGGCCGTGGGGCGTGCGGGTCAAGGTGGGCAATCCCTTCAATACCACTCGTTCACCGGTGCCCCTTCCCGGCGGCGTGGGCGGATGGGTCTCCAACCTCGTCATCTCGGTGCAGGATGCCGCCGGCCGGGAAGTGGCCTGGCCTTGGTTGCGTCCCATCCTCCGGGCCACCGACCGCACCTCGCTCGACTCCGGTGAATCGCTTGACTTGGCTCTCTTCCGTCTCGCAGCGAACCAGACGACCGAGTTCGTCCCGGGCACCTACACGATCCGGGCCAGCCTGAGCCGGGTGGCCACCGCGACCGACGGCGGTGCCTGGACCGGCACGATCGAATCGGAGCCGCTCAGCGTGGGGGTCGAGCCTTCATCCGCGGCTTCGGAGCCTGCCCGGCGTCAGCAGCACCTGCTTCTCCAGGCTGAGCACGCCCTCGGCGAAGCGATGGATATTCGCAGCCTGGCCAGCAACCTGGCTCTCGGCACTGACCGCCGGATCGAGACCATTCATCGGGCTGCGGAACCGTTACTCCGGGCCGAATCCGCCGCCGCCCGGGCGATGCTCGAACAGCCGGAGTTCCGCACGGCCTGGTTGCTGTCGCGGATCTTTCTCGCCGAAGACGATCCGGCCGCGGCCGGCGCCTGGGCGCGCCTCGCCGTCGAACTGGAGGCGAATTCGCCTGCCCCGGACGCCGTCCGTTCCGCCGATCCGGCGCCGGAAACGCCGCCCACTCAGCCCGGGTTCGGACTTTTGCTGTGGCGACAGGCCATCGAGGCGATTCCGGACGTGCCGGACGCGCTGCTCACGCCCGAATTGCAGTTGGCGTTGACGGTCTACCGCGGCACCGAGCCTGAGCCAAAGACCCTCGCCGAACAGGACCCCTACTTTGCTCTCGATCCGCGCGGGCAATGGGCGACGTCCGCCCGGGCGAGCACGGAATACGGCTCGGCCAACTATTCCGCGGCGCGCGCCACCGGGGCACCGGACGTACGGTTCTACGGCGACAGCGTCAATGCCTGGGCCACCAAGCTAGCCAACACGGGGGAAGAATGGATCGAACTCACATTCGCCGCGCCGGTTCGCGCTGCGGCCTTGCGGGTGCGACAAAATTTCAATCCCGGCGCGATGGCGCGTGTGGACTTGTGGAACTCGTCCGGGCAGATCCAGACGGTCTTCAGCGGCACGGACACCAATATCTATCCGCGGGCCTCGATCGGTTGGTTCACCGTTCGTTTCCCGACGACGGACCAACCCATCGCGCGTGTCCGCTTGACCCTCGACACGGCCCGGGTCCGCGGCTGGAACGAGATCGATGGGGTGCAGTTGGTCGCGGGCGATGTGGCCGCGGTGGACGCGCCTCGGTTGGTGATCAGCACGCCCGTCGCCGGTGCGGGAGAACTCATCGTGGCCAACTGGCCGGCCGGCTTCTTGCTCGAGCGCGCCTCGTCCCTCGCGCCGCCAAACTGGGCGCCGTTCGCCGTCCGACCGCCCGTGACGATCCCGCTCGAGGCGCCGATGGGCTTCTTCCGATTGGTCCAAGAACCGTAACGCCGGCTCGCCCGGGTACGGAGATGCGAACATTGGCCGACACGCCCGCTGCGGGGATACTCTGTCCTCGCTGCCTCGGGCGCGCCCAAAATCCCTCGCCGCAGGACCCCACTCATTTTTCAGAAAGGCTCTGAGGAAGATTCTCAAACTCGACCCCGTGGAAGTATGCCGACACAATAAGCCGCTGGCCGCCTAGGCAACTGCCCTCAACTTTGCCCATGCCCTCCCCATCCGCCGTCTCGGAACCGACCCCTATCAAGGGTCTCCCCGCTTGCGTGAGACCGTCCGGGCCTTCGTGCAATCGCGGGTCTGGGACGCTTCCCTCGCCGAGGACCTGACCCAGGAAAAAGTTGAAACAGGAGAAATGACCATGCACTCGACCATCGAAACGAAAGAGATCCAGCAGGACAACATCCGGCAGCAGGTTCGCGCGCGTTACGGCGAAATTGCCCGGGAGGATCAGCGTGGATGCGGCTGCGGCCCTTCCTGCTGCTCCACCGAACCCGGAACCGGGGGCGGCACGAATGCCCTCACGCTTGGGTACACGACAAGCGACCTCGCCCACGCCCCGGAGGGCGCGGAACTCGGCCTCGGCTGTGGCAATCCGACCGCCATTGCCTCCATTCGGGCCGGCGAGACCGTCGTCGATCTGGGCAGCGGTGGTGGCTTCGACTGCTTCGTCGCGGCACGCCGGGTTGGGGACCATGGGCGGGTCATCGGCGTCGACATGACGCCAGACATGATCACCAAAGCCCGCGGCAACGCCGCTCGTGGCGGCTACCCGAACGTCGAGTTTCGGCTGGGCGAGATCGAGGCACTCCCCGTGGCGGACAACACTGCCGACCTCATCCTGTCCAACTGCGTGATCAATCTTTCGCCCGACAAACCGCGCGTCTATCGGGAGGCGTTTCGCGTCCTCAAAACCGGCGGGCGTCTGGCCATCTCGGACATCGTGGCGCTCCAGCCGATTCCAGCCGCCCTTAAGGCGGATTTCGCCGCGTACACCGGATGCGTTGCCGGAGCTACGTTCCAAGCCGACCTGGAATCGATGTTGATCTCTGCCGGGTTCACGGAGGTGCGAGTGGAGGTGAAGGAGGAAAGTCGGACGTTCATCAACGACTGGCTTCCGGGGAAGGATGCAGGTGATTACGTCGCCTCCGCCAACATCACCGCGCGGAAGCCGATGCCCTGAGCGAACTCGCCACGCTCTCCCGACTGCGCAATCATTCCGGAAGCCAAGACCAAGCCAGAACACGCACGATTCTTCCGCGATATGAACTCTCCAACTGCTGCCAGCGCTCCGCGACGTTCAACCGCCGGGCTGGCATTCACATTGATCGAGCTGCTGGTGGTGATTGCCATCATCGCCATCCTGGCCTCGATGCTATTGCCCGCCCTTGCCCGGGCTAAGGAAAAGGCCAAGGCGATCAAGTGCGTCAGCAACGAGAAGCAGATCGCGTTGGGATATATTCTTTATGCCGACGACCATTCGGATTACCTGCCGGTCGCGGGTTCACCGGATCTTTCGCAAGGAGCAGGCTGGGTGGCGCCAAGTCGATGGTACCAGGAAATCAGTCCCTACATCGCGCGCGGCGGCGAAACCAATTACCGGGGCATGGTTGCCAGGGGCCACGTCGTGGTCTGTCCCTCCGCCAGGATCGAGAAGGCAATACCCACGAATGTTCCGGGTTGGCAGGGTTACGGTGGATACGGCCATAACTGGCTTTACCTCGGCTACACGCCGGACGACCGCAAAAAACTGTCCATTGTCACCAAGCCCGTGGACACCTGCATGAACGGCGACAGCCTTGATCCAGGGCCCGGTGTCAATTGGTGGGATCTTGGCTACATCGATCCCCCAAGTGTGACGGCGCAGTTTCCATACATCCGGCACGGAAAGGGCGGAAATTACGCATGGGCGGATGGTCACATTGCGCCGATCCCCTGGCGGTTGATGGCCAAGGGATTGAACGGAAAGGTCGATTGGTATTACCAGCCGACTCCCTAGGTCGATCGATGGCGCTCACTGCCGTCTCAGAGCCCGTCTGAAGGTCAGTGGGGTCCTGTTTCGAGGAAGGGGCCGTATGGCGAAGCGCGAGGAGGGAGGATTCCCGCCAGTACTGCAGGCACGCCTCCTGCTATTCGTTTCTTGATGAACTCATCGCCTTCTTCCCCTTCCCCGTCCTCCACCGATCCCCAACGCGCGATTGCCGCCCTCGCCTACCGGTACTACCTCGAAGAGGGACGCCCTGAAGGTCGGTCCCAGGAACACTGGTTGCGCGCGGAACACACATTAAAGGGACAAACAAACCTCGGACCCCGAGACAAGAACGGCGTGCCCGAGGCCGAATTGTCACGCTTTGTTGCGGAGGGTGGCAGCGTTGCCCCGCCCATTGCCAAGCCGGACCCGCGATTGTCGGCGAGCCGGGAGATGATTCGCGAGGGGTCGTCCGCGGTCGCCCATGCCCCCCGCCAATCCGTGCGTCGCCTGGAACGAAGCTCGCAGACGCGCTAACTCCTGAAGAGAACGACGCATAGGTGGGTACGATCCACGAACGTCAACGTGCAAGCTGCAATGGGGCAGCCTGCACGTTGCAAGTCAGCGGAATCCCAACCTGGCCAAAGCCCCCTCCCCCGCTCAATCAA
>JBBQML010000330.1:0-5822 GCA_038328885.1 Verrucomicrobiota bacterium
GCCGCGGGAACCCTGCCCACGTCCCAGGGCTGGGCCTACGTTGCCACTCCCTTCTTCGGAGCCCAGGCTCGCCAGCAGTACGCCGCGGGGATGGCCACCCTCGACAGTTCCGCGGTGAGGACGGACAAGGCCGGCTGGTTCAGCAACCTCCCGCCGTTCCCACGGCACCCGCTCCAGCCGGCGCTCGTGGCGACGAACGGCTTCGTGGTCGGTTTCACGGCGCGCGTTGCGGCGGAGTCCCATGCCTCGCCGGATCGCGCCGGATTCAGCGTGATCGTGACCGCCGCCGATCTTTCGGGGATCGAACTCGGGTTCTGGACGCAGGAGATCTGGGCGCAATCCGGGGCCGACTTCCGTCACGCGGAGGGCGTTGCGCTCGACACCCGGACGCGGTCGGTGCGCTACGATCTCGAGTTCCTGGCCGGTCGGTATCGTCTCTCGGCCGACGGTGTGCGGGTTCTGGCCGGCGAGTTGCGCCGGTACGACGGCTTCGGCACGCCCTACAACATCCCGGAGTTCCTGTTCCTCGGAGACGACACCACCTCCGCGCAGGCCGTGGCGGAGGTGGGCAGAGTGGTGGTGTCGGGACTGCCGCGGTTGCGGATCGATTCGGGGCAGGGGGGGCTGCGGCTCAGCATGAACGCGGAGGCGGGGCGGACGGTGGCCTTCGAAACCTCGACGGATATGGCCGCCTGGGTCCTGCTGGGCGAGGCGACCAGCGCGGAGGGTGTGGCACGGTGGGATGTTGTTTCGGACGTGGCGACCGGCGGGCGGTTTTTTCGCGCGGCGTGGCGGTGAGGCGGTTGGGGGGTTCGGGGGGGGCGGGGTTCGGGGAGGCGAGCGAGCGGCCTTCGTCTTGCGCGGGCCTTCGGACTTTCGCGATTTTTGCTTTGACGGCTGGGGTGAAGGTTCCGTGCCATGGGGCGATGACCACCCGATTGCTCGCGATGATTGGATTGGCGGGGCTGCTGGCCGGTACCGTGGCCTCCACCACGCCCTCGGCCGCTGCGGCCGATTCCCGGTGCTACGAGTTGCGGATCTACCACGTGGCGCCCGGCAAGCTCGATGATCTCCACCAACGTTTCCGCAACCACGCCGTGCCCCTGCTCGAGCGCCACGGCGTCGACGCCCTGGGCTTCTGGGTGCCGTTGTACAACTCGGAGGATACGCGGGTGGTCTTCCTCCTCGCTCACCGCAACCAGGAGGCCCGGGAAGCGGCTTGGAAGGCATTCGGGGCCGACGCGGATTGGCAGGCGGCCTACAAGACCTCGGAAGCGAACGGCCCGCTGGTCCTGAAGGCGGACGTGGTCCTCCTCGGGGCCACCGACTATTCCCCTCGGATCGAGGCGGGGGCCGCGGACGGAAGGCGGGTCTTCGAACTCCGGGATTACACGGCGTCGCCGGGCAACCTCGGCCACCTCAACGCGCGATTCCGCGACCACACGGTCGAACTCTTCGCGCACCATGGCATGAAGAACTGGGGTTACTGGAACCCGCTCGCCGGCCAGCCGGGCCATGACAACCGGCTCGTCTACTTGATCACGCACGCCAGCGCCGATGCCGCCAAGGCATCCTTCAAGGCGTTCGGCGAGGACCCGAAGTGGAAAGCGGCCCGGGAAGCCTCCGAGAAGACCGCAGGCGGCTCGCTCACGGTCCAGGGCGGCGTGAAGTCCACCTTCCTCGTCCCGACCGACTATTCCCCGACGCGCTAGGGGAGAGGATTGCAGCCTGGCACGGTCGGCTTCGTCCCGACCGTCAGTCGATCAGTTCGCCGAGGAGCATGAGGCCGCCAGCATACCAGGCGGTGCCGGCGTATTTGGTGGGGTTCTGCTCCAGATCCCGGCGGTTGTCCGGAAAGAGGATGGAGGCCTTGTCCGGCTTCGCTGCGTCCAGCCGGATGTCTACGGTGTGCTCGGCATCGGGCAGGTTGGCGGCGATCCGCAGGAAGGCGAGTCGGTGGTAGGTGCAGTAGCCGTCGATGCGCGCGACGGTGCGCGGTGGACCTCCGTCGACCACCACCGTGAGTTGTCCGCAGTCGGGTCCCAGCAGGTCGTAGACGCCGACGGCGGTGCCCTTGAAGCGGAATGAAAGCCGTGTTCCGGGCTGGCTGGCGCGGTACAGCCCGGGCAGGCGGGAGGCGAAGTTTCTCGCCTGCGGGTCGCTCGCCGGATCGAGCCTGGTCCAGCCGTCGCCCAACCGGGCCCGCTCGAGCGGCAGCATCGCCGCGCGCTGGTAGTGATCCGCGACCAGGGGCTCTGCGAGCGCGTGCGGGCCGGCCTTGCCGCTTCGGGCCAGCGTTGGGAAATGCCTCGCGAGGACCTGCGCGTAGATCTCGTGGCCGGCATCGAGCGGATGCACATCATCGTTCGAGAATACCAGACGCTCGCCGATCGCCCGGCGCTCCTCCGGGGTGGGAGCCCGGGCCGCCTTGAAGACGAGACTGCCCTCCCGGGCCCTGGTCGCCACCTCGACGCCGAAGTGGAGGGACGGGATGCCGTACCGGTCCGCCACCGCCTCCATGGCGCTGGCTGCCCGCGGGAAAAAGCCCTCTTGGAGATCTTTCACCATCCCGCCCGTGAGGGTGTAGACGTAGCAGAGGTCGGTGGTCGGGTCGGCCGCCCAGCACTGGCGCACGATCCCCTCCATGCAGCGCTGGATCTCGACCGGTTCGGTGCCGCTGTCATTGACCGCGAATTCCACGAAGACCAGATCGGGCCGGTGCTGCAGGACGTCGTGGCTGAGGCGGTACACCCCCAGGTCGGAACCGGTCCCGCCAATGGCCGCATTGATCTCGGAGAGGTTCGCCTTCGGATACTGCGCCTGGAGCCACGCCAGGGTCTTGACCCGCCACCCTGGTGCCGCGGTGATGCTGCCACCGAAGTACGCGACCTTGACCGGCAGGCCGGCCTCGAGCTTGGCCGCGACGTTGGGCAACCCACCCCGCGGGCGGCACTCCACCGCCTCGCGAAGCGGGTAGGGTTGGGCGGCGGGCAGATCGGCGACGAGGATCAGGAGGGCGAGAATTGCGAGGCGCATGAAATCCCTTCCAGAGGAGCAATGACGGCCGTTTGGGAACGGTCCTAAGGTGTCAAACGGGCTCGCGGATGTCGACCGCGCGGTGATCTTCGTGCGGGCCGAGTTGCGGCCCGGACGCCCCGATGGATGACCGCGAAACCCGCAGAACACGCGAAAGGAGGGAAGGCGAGGGTCTCGCAGGATTGCGGACCGGCGGCTCGCTTTCCTGCCCGCGGGTCTTGACCGGTCCTGCTGCCTACGGTTACCACCTTCGCGCCCAGGAGCAGTACGCACCACATCCCCTCCATGAGAATCCACGTCCTCCCCACCCTGATCGCGGCCTGGCTGGCCCTCACTCCATCGTCCCCCGCCCCGGCCTACCTGAAGCTGGGTGACATCAAGGGGGAGTCCGTCGACGCCGATCACCGCGACTGGTCGAACCTGGAGGCGATCTCCGCCACCATCACCCGTCTTTCGCGTACCAACTCTGCCGGCGCGGTCACCAGGACAGCCCAGGCCGACGTGGTGGTCACGAAGGAGCTCGACAAGGCGTCGCCCAAGCTGGTCGAGCTGGCCGCCACGGGCCAGATGATCCCGATGGTGGAATTGCACCTCACCCGGCGCTTCGGTGATGCGAATCCGGTGGTCTACCTCAAGTACGAGCTCAAGAACGTGCTGGTGAGCTCCTACTCCGTTGGAGGCTCGGCCAACGGCGCGACGGTGCCCACGGACCAGTTCAGCCTGAACTTCGAGGAGATCAAGGTCACCTACAGCCAGTACGACAGCCGCAACGGGCGGCTGATCGGCGAGGTGACCACCACCAGCCGCTTCGAGATCGAGAAGCAGTAGCCCGGTTGCCATGAACCTCCCACCGCACGGCGAGCGTCGTTCGCCCGCGACGACCCGGTCCGCCCGGGCTCGTTTCCCCTCCTTTGCCCGCGCCCTGGCTCTTGCGGGGGTTCTGGGTGCCGCGCTCGCCGCGGCGCCTGCGACGCCCGCGGCGGCTTACCTTCGGATCGCGGAGGCGCCTGGAGAATCCGTCGACGCGGCTCACCTTGGCTGGATCGACATCACCGGGTTTGAGAACTCGCTCGTCGGCGCCGCTCCCGCGGTGACGCGTCCTGGCCGGGCCGCGACCGGCTCGGTTCACCTCCGCAAGGCGACGGACAGGGCCACGCCCATCCTGGCCGGGGCTGTCGCCAGCGACCAGGTGTTCGAGCGGGCGGAGATCGAACTGACCCGGACCCTCGGGTCCGGCCGGGTGGTCTTCTACCGGGTCGAATTGGGAGGCGTCCGCGTGCGATCCTTCGTCGCAAATTCCCTGTCCAACGACGCGACGACGGAGGGACTCCAGCTTGGCTTCGACAGCGCGTCCTGGGTCTACACGGAGTTTTCAAGCGCCACCGGGCGCAAACTGGCCAGCCACCAGGCCAAATGGGATTTCGTGCGTCAGACCGGCGGTTCCTCCAGCAGTCTCGTCGGCTTCACCGTTCGTTCCGTAACCCAGCCGGGCGGCAAACTCGGCATCCAGTGGACGCCGGAACCCGGGCGTCGGTACACACTCCGGCAAAGCCTGACCCCCGAGGGGCCCTATGCCGTCGTGCGGAGAATCGAGCCGGCAACGACTCCGGAGTCGCGCTGGGAGGAGCTCCCCCCCGGCCTCCCGTTTGCGTTCTTCCTGCTCGAGGAGGAATAGCGGGCCCCATCGGCGGGATCAACGGAGTCCGGAATTGAAAAAACTGGTTTGTGGTGCAAACCAGTCGGCGATGGGAAATCCGATTCGGGAGTACTTCCAGTTGGGCACTGATCCCGGGGCGAGACCGAAGGTTGTGACCTGGCTTGGTGCCGCCCGGGGCCAGCAGATTTCAACAACCCTCCGCGCTCCCGGCAGGCCCACGGTCGGGACGTGATGCCGAGACCCAGGCCGCGGCGAAAGCCACGGTCGCCGCCACCAGTCGCACCGCCTGTAGGGTGGAGAAGCCGGCCACTTCCGTGGCATCGAGTCGATCGATGGCATGGAGCGACAACGCGCCCGTCGCGGCGACGCCAAGCCACCCCGCCCAGGCAGCCCAGGCCACCCGTAAGGGGAGGGGGGACGAACCCCGGCCGGATCGGAGCCCCCAAAGGACCGCCGACAGCGCGACGGCCAACGTCAGGGCCTGCTGCAGCGGTTCGCGTTCGTTGTAGCGTCCGTGGACCAGGGCCGCGGCCCGCAGACGATTGACCAGCACCTCGCCCGGCGAAAACGCCTCGCTGGCAGCCCCGAGAAGCAGTGCCCAGAAGAGGAAGTGACGCCGCCAGCGGGGTGGGTTGGTGCTGCCATCGCCCACTTCCCGGATCCACGGCCTCCCTCGCACGAGGAGCGCCGAGCCCAGGAACAGGAGCACCGTTGCCGTCTGCACGGCAGTGGATTGGCGGACCTTGGGCGAGGCCACGGGTTCGGGGGCGTAGGCTTTAAGGATCCGGTCGGGCCACTTCCCCTCCCCCCCACCGAGCCGGGCGGCCTCCACCGGAATGAGTTCGGAGAACGCCACCCGGGTGCGGTCCGCCCAGCGGCCCGTCGGGCTCAGGAATACGATGGCTTGGACGAAACCCAGGTCCTGCTGCTCCGGAATCGAGACGCGGAAGGACAGGTTCGTGGCGTCCGCGCCCATAGGTTGATCTCCCCCGGAGGAGAGGAAGCCTCTCCCCTGGCGCCGCCCCGAGGCCCAGTGGAGGTCGAGTGAGATCAACCCCGGCGGGAGCCCTCCGTGCAGCCGGACCCGGATGGGGTAGCTTCCCCCGACGACCCCGCGTGGTGGTCCCTG
>JBBQML010000331.1:0-5821 GCA_038328885.1 Verrucomicrobiota bacterium
GACGCACGATCTGCTCCAGGACCCGCCCCCCCGCCCACCGCATCTCAGTCTCACCCGGCGTCGCGCTGACGTAGATCGTCTGGGTCGGCGTGGCTTTGAACTCCTCGAAGGCCAGTGGCCGATTGTCGAGCGCACTGGGCAGGCGGAACCCGTGCTCGACCAGCACCGTCTTGCGGGCGATATCGCCGGCGTGCATCCCGCCGATCTGGGGCAGCGTCACGTGGGACTCGTCGAGCACCAGGAGGAAATCCTTGGGGAAGAAGTCGATGATGCAAAACGGCCGTGAGCCCGGCGCCCGGCCGGCGATGTGCCTCGAGTAGTTCTCGATCCCGGAGCAGAACCCGAGTTGTTCCAACTGCTCCAGGTCGTACTCGGTCCGCATCTTGATGCGCTGCGCTTCGAGCAGCTTTCCGTGCCGCTCGAACCACGCGATGCGCTCCCCCAGTTCCTCCCGGATTGAACACAACGCACCCTTCAGTTTCTCCGGCGGAGTCACGAACTGCTTCGCGGGGTAGATGGTCACCCCCTCCGGCTGTTCCAGCACTTCCCCGGTCAGCGGGTCGAACCGAGCCAACCGGTCGATCTCGTCGCCGAAGAACTCCACGCGCAGGCCGTCCTCCGCGTTCGCCGGGCGCAGTTCCACGGTGTCGCCGCGCACCCGGAACTCCCCGCGCTCGAAGGCGACGTCGTTCCGCTGATACTGCAGGTCCACGAGCCGGCTCAGGAAGGTCTGACGCCCCATCGACAAACCCACCCTCACCGGCAGGAGGAGCGACTCGTAGTCGTCCCGGGATCCCGTGCCATAGATGCAGGAAACACTGGCCACCACCACGACATCCCGCCGCGAGAGCAGGGAACTCATGGTCGAGAGCCGCAGCCGCTCGATGTTCTCGTTGATGCTGGAATCCTTCTCGATGAAGGTGTCCGTGCGCGGGATGTAGGCCTCGGGCTGGTAGAAATCGAAGTAGCTGACGAAGTACTCCACCGCGTTGCGCGGGAAGAAGGTCTTGAGTTCCGCGTACAGCTGCGCCGCCAGGGTCTTGTTGTGCGAGATCAGCAGCGTGGGGCGCTGGGCCTGCTCGATGACGTTCGCGATGGTGAACGTCTTGCCGGAACCGGTCACCCCCAGCAGCACCTGATGCGGTTGGCCCGCGGCGACCCCGGCGGAGAGGCCGGCGATGGCCTCCGGTTGATCCCCCGCTGGGGCGTAGGGTGCCGTCAGTTCGAACTTCACCCGCGCACGTTACCCACCCCCCGCGCGCCCCCGCGAGCGACTTCTCCGGCTTGACTGGGATCAAGGGCCTCCCGAGCCGGGAAAGGCTAGCGTTTACCCGGCATGAATCCCGTGACACCTTCCCACCCATCCTCATGAGAACCAGCGTCCTCCAAGGACTCGCCGTCGGCACGGCGGTGGGCGTTGCCCTGGGGGTCGGCGCGTACACGTTCGGTTATGCCAAGGGCTGGTCCTACCTCACGAACAACCCCGCCGCCTGCGCCAACTGCCACATCATGCAGGAGCAGTACGACGCCTGGCACAAGGGCAGCCACCGCTCGGTCGCCAACTGCAACGACTGCCATACACCCCACGCCCTCATCCCAAAATACCTGGTCAAGGCGGAGAACGGCTTCTGGCACTCGTTCTACTTCACGTCCGGAACCTACGCCGACCCCATCCAGGCCCGGCCGGTGAGTTCCCGGATCGTTGAGGACAACTGCCGGCGCTGCCACGGCGCGATCGTGGACCAGATCGACCATCGCACGGCCACCGGTCAGGACCTCACCTGCGTGCGCTGCCATCGTGAGGTCGGCCACGCCAACCGCTGAGACTCCCGCCCGGTCGCCCACATCCCCGCCTCCAAGCCATGAACACCCCACTGCTCACACCTGATCCCGCCCCCTCCGCGGGCTCCCACTCCCCACGCCGTCGGTCGCTTGGTCTCGTCCTCGGGGCCATGGCAGCCGCCGCCGTCGTGGCCGTCGGCGGACTGGCCCTGCTTACCAACATCCTGGAGCACAAGCAGGAGGCGAAGAACCCCTTCTTCCGCGTGGTGGACTTGACCGACGACACCGAGGACCCGGCGGTCTGGGGCAGGAACTTCCCGCTGCAGTACGACGACTACCGCCGGACGTCCGATCAGCAGCGCACGCGATTCGGGGGCAGCGAGGCCCTGCCCCGGACCCCCTCCCAGGCCGACCCGCGGTCGATCGTGGCGCAGTCCCGACTCGAGGAGGATGTGCGACTGAAAACGATGTGGGCAGGGTACGCCTTCGCAAAGGACTTCCGCGAGGACCGTGGGCACGCCTTCATGCTCGAGGACCAGACGTACACCGAGCGGCAACAGGTGGCGAAGCAGCCCGGGACCTGCCTGCATTGCCATGCCTCCGTGTATGTGCCCTACCGAAAGGCGGGTGGCGGCGACCTCATCAAGGGTTTCGAGGTGATGAACCAGAAGCCCTTCGCAGAGGCGCGCCAGGAGGTCACCCACCCGGTCGCGTGCATCGACTGCCACGACTCCCAAACGCTTGCTCTGCGGATCACCAGGCCGGGCTTCCTGGAGGGGATCCGCACCCTCAAAGCCAGGGAGGGGATCGAAGGCTACGACCCCAACCAACACGCCAGCCGCCAGGAGATGCGCAGCTTCGTCTGCGCCCAATGCCACGTGGAATACTACTTCAAGGGGCCGGAAAAGCGGTTGGTGTACCCCTGGCAGAACGGCCTGAAGGTCGACGACATCCTCGCCTACTATGACGAGGTGAAGCACCGGGACTGGGTCCACGCCGAAACCGGCGCCCCGGTGCTCAAGGCTCAGCATCCGGAGTTCGAGCTCTGGAGCCAGGGCATCCACGCCCGCTCCGGAGTGGCCTGCACTGACTGTCACATGCCCTACAAGCGGGTCGGCGCGCACAAGATCAGCGACCACCACGTCCGCAGCCCGCTGCTGAACATCCAGAAAGCCTGCCAGACCTGCCACCACTGGCCCGAGGAGGAGCTGAAGTCCCGCGCCACCGCGATCCCGGAGCGCACCTACCGGATGCGCAACCTCGCGATGGACGCCCTGGTCGATCTCATCGGCGACCTCAAGGGGGCGCGGAACTCGGGGGTGGCAACGAATGATGTACGACTCGTGACCGCGCAGGACTTCCAGCGCAAGGCCCAGTTCTTCCTCGATTTCATCGAGGCCGAGAATTCCATGGGCTTCCATGCGCCGCAGGAATCGGTGCGGATCCTGGGTGAGTCCATCGACTTCAGCCGCAAGGGTCAGAACGCCCTCCGGGAGGCGGCTCCCGTCGCCCAGGCCGTCGCCGCACGCTGAGTCCGTTTCCGTCCAGGACGCTCAGGGCGCGACGTGGCGGGCGAGGATCCAGCCCCGGCGGCCGGTGACGTCGCGGACCTCCAGCCAGTCCCCCTTCCGGTCCGTGACCACCAGTTCCGCGCCGTCCGGGAGGGTGAACGCCGGCTGGGATTCCTCCAGCGGACCGAAACGCACGGCGGTATCGGGGGCGATCACGACGATGACCGACCGACTAGCGTGAACCCCCGCGGCCACGGTCCCCGTCCCGGCCAGCACAGCCAGCAGGGCGAACAACCGCACCAGGCCGGCGGTCTTTGCTCTCCAGCGCGGGAGGCACTCGCGGGCGGCCAGGAGTCCGAACCAGCACCACACGGCCACCAGCGCGGCGCCCCCCCATTCGTTGCCTCTGAACATCCGCAGCACCCGCGCCGCAGGGCCCTCGACGGTGGCGGCCCCATGGCCAACCCTCGCGCGAGCGCGGGCGAGATTGGCGAGGATCTCGGGGTCGCGTGGCGCCAAACGACGGGCCGCACGGTAGCTCACGATGGCACGGCCCACCTGACCCGCCGCGAGCCAGGCGTTGCCCTGATTGAACAGCAGGGCGGGCGTCGGCACGCCGTTCGTGACCAGGCTCTGGTAAACGGCCGCGGCTTCCGCCACCCGCCCCTGCTCATAGAGCCGGGCGGCAGCGTCAAAGGTCTCTTCCGGGGTCCCGCCCACGGGGCTTGTGCTGGTCGCCGCGCCGGTTACCGGACCGAGCAGGCAGGACAGGAGTCCAACCAGGAGCCACCAAGCGACCCGGCACTCGCGAGGTGCCCGCCGCGCCCGACTGGCCCCGGTGGGCGCAAGGGAGCCGAGGCTGGTCTCAGGGCTTGGGTGCATCCTTCCGCGGGAAGAGAGGTTCCGGTTCGCCAATGAAATGCCCTTCAGCCAGACCACCCCAGGTCGCCCCCCCGAAACGGTCGGGAGACCCCGGGAGACCCAACTGGTGCTGGATGCGGGTGGCGGTGTCGGGGATCACCGGCCATACCAGTACCGCCAGGACGCGACACGTCTCGACCAGTGCATAGAGGACGGCGTCGAGGCGCGCGGCCTGCGATGGGTCCTTCGCGAGCTTGAACGGGGCGGTCTCCTCGACGTACTTGTTCGCCCGAGCCACCAGTTCCCAAGTGCTGACCAGTGCCCCTTGGAGGTGGCAGGCCCGGTAAGCCGCCGCCACGGCGGTCATCGCCTGGGCTGCCTCGGCCGCCAATTCGGTCGAAGGCGCCGGTACCCGCCCGCCCCGGTAGCTCTTGAGCATTCTCAGCGACCGGTTCACCAGGTTGCCCAGGCCATTGGCCAGTTCAGACTGGTAGCGCGCAGCGAACCCCGCGTCCGTCCAGTTGCCGTCCGGCCCGAGGTCCAGCTCCCGGGTGACGTAGTAGCGGAAGGCGTCCACTCCCCACTCGGCCACCACGGCGAGCGGGTCCACGAGGTTGCCGGTGCTCTTGCTGAGCTTCTGCCCGTCCTTCTGCCACCAGCCGTGGACCAGCAGTTGGCGTGGCAACGGGAGGCCGGCGGCGTGCAGCATGATCGGCCAGAATACCGCATGGAACTTGAGGATGTCCTTGCCGATCACATGGACCGCCGGCCAGAGGGCCGGTGCCGCAGGATCCACCGGGAGGCCGAGGGGCGCGGCGACCGTGGCATCCCCGAGGGCGGCGGGCACGGTCACGTAGTTGGTGAGCGCGTCAAACCAAACGTAGGTGACGTAGTCCGGGTCGAACGGCAGCGGGATGCCCCAGCTCAGGCGTGCCTTGGGGCGCGAGATGCAAAGGTCCGCGAGCTCCTCCTTGCGCAGAAAACCGAGCACCTCATTCCGCCGGCCAGCCGGATAAATGAAGTCGGGATTCGCCTCGATGTACCCGATGAGCCACTCCTGGTAAGGCTGAAGCGGGAAGAAGTAGTTCGTCTCGGACAACTTGGTGACCTCGCCGTAGACCGCCGGAAACGTCCCGTCCGGCAGGCGGTCCTTGTCCGTGAGGAAGGTTTCCTCCTTGGCCGAGTACCAACCCTCATAGATCCCGGTACGAAACCGGCCTTCCTGGTGAAGTTTCGCGAGGATGGCACGGACCACCGTGTGGTGACGCGGTTCGGTGGTGCGGACGAAGTCGTCGTTGCTGAGCTTCAGCGTTTGGGTGATCTGACGCCAGACCCCGGCCAGTTCGTCGCAATAAACCTGGGCATCCTTCCCCTCCGCGACCGCGGCCTGCTGCACTTTCTGCCCGTGTTCGTCCAGGCCCGTCAGGAAGAAAGCGTCCATGCCCAGGCTCCGCCGGCTCCGGGCGATGACGTCGGTGACGACCATCTCGTACGCATGCCCGAGGTGGGGCAAACCGTTGAGATAGTAGATCGCCGTGGTGATGTAGAAACGCTCCGACATGGAACGTGGAGTGTGCGGGACCTCCGCGGCCGTTGGCAACTTCCAGGAGGCACTCGCCGAACGGCCCCTCCTATGCTCTGATGCCCGCCGCATGCGACCGATGTAC
>JBBQML010000332.1:0-5816 GCA_038328885.1 Verrucomicrobiota bacterium
GCGGAAGCGTTGGGCGCGGTCAGGCAGGCGCCGTTTGCATGGTCCTGGGCGGGGGCCCCGCTCGGGGAACACGAGTTGACGGCTCGGGTCACGGACGGGGAGGGGTTGGCCCGGACCTCGGCGGTGGTGCGGATCACGGTGGAACTTCCTCCGAATACGCCACCGACCCTCACGGGTGGGGGGCCCGTCACGCTCTACCAGGATGGAACCAGTCGGCCGATCCCGCTCACGGTGGGCGATGACCGCACGGCTCCGGAGCGACTGGTCCTCACGGTTTCCTCGTCGGATCGCGCGTTGTTCCCCGACGCCGGGCTGCTGTTGGGTGGGGCGGGGGCGGAGCGCACCCTGATCCTGGTTCCGGCGGCCAACGCCAGCGGTCGCGCGGTCGTTCAGGCCGTGGTGCGGGATGAGGCCGGGCTTACCGCGACCAACACACTCCTCGTGACGGTGCTGGCCGGGGCGGACCTCCCGGGCGGTGAACCGTGCTTCGCGGACAACGTCCCGGCCGGGTTTGGCACCTTCAACATGCTTCGGCACGGCAACTATGAGCAGGACACCGGCCAGGTCGTGCCGCTCGCGGTCGGGGCGGCGGCGAGCATCGAACTGCGGGCACCGCCAACCTACTCGGTCCTGAGCGCGACGGTCGCCGGACCGGAAGCCTCGCGTCTGGTGCTCGGGCGCCGGGACGCCGGCCTCTTCGGCTGGGTGGAGTCCGGCGACGAACAGGAGCTCTCCGACCGTCTGCCCCTGGGTTCGTGGACCACCTCGTTCCGGCTCTCGCTTCCCAGCGGGGAATCGTTCAGCGGATTCTTTCCTTTCGTGATCGTGTCGAACGTTCCGCCCGTGCCGCAGATCGCGAACCTCGAGGCCGCCCAGGCCATCGACGTCCGCGTTCCCTTCATCCTCCGCTGGAGCGCCTGGTCGGGCTCGGGCACCAACGACCGGGTGGTGTTGCGCCTGGTGAATGCGCTGGGTGAGACCGTCCTCACCGCGGCCTCCGATTGCTCGGGGCAGGCCGACCTCTCCCGGCGTGCCGGGGCCTTCGAAATCCCCGCCGGGCAACTCGCGGCCGGCGCCGAGTACACCGGCTATCTGACCTTCGGCGGGAATCAGTTGGCGGTGAACGACCGTGCGCCCCTGCTTATGCTCCGCGCCTTCCACTCGCGGACGACCCAGTTTCACCTGCGCACGCTCGCCCCCGGGGGGGCGGCGCCAGCCACCTTCGGCGGCCTCACCCTGGTGGGTGGTCGGCTGGCGATGTCTCTCAGGGGGACCCCCGGCGCCACGTACCGGGTGGAGTCCACGGGGGATTTCAACACCTGGGTGAAGGAAGCCGAGTCCGTCATCGGGCCGGCCGGGGTGGTGGAGGTCCAGGTGCCCCTCGCCCAGGGCGGGACGCGCCGGTTCTTCCGGGCGGTTGGCAGTGCCGGGGCGGTGGCGCGCTGACCGCGGCCGCCCCGACCACTGCATCCCCAGGTTGCCGGGACGGGACTGGAGACTGGTGATTGGTGATTGGTGATTGGGGGGAGGGGCCGGGTGCGGCGGTGGTCTGGCCCAATCTCCAGTCGGCAATCCCCAGTCAACAGTCACCAATTCCCGGCCACGGCAACCCGTGGACGCACCGCGGAACACGCCGCGACCTACCGCGAGGACCCGGAGGGCGAGGTGGTGTTCAAGTGATCGGTCCGATCCTGGACCGGCGATTCCCAACCCGTCGCGCGTAGCAGCCCGGCCCGAGCCCGTGGTTCCTCCCGTGCACCCGTTGCGCCCCGACCGGCGCGCGGAGGGAAAGGGGCGCGGTCGACTCGCCTCGACCGCGCCAACCGAGCCGCCTCGACCAGCAGTCGAAATTACTCCGACAATTCCGCTTGCTTCACTCCGGGCAGCGGTACACAACGCAGCCGGTTTCAGGGAGGCACTCCATCATGACGCGTCAACGCAGTATCGACGGCCATCTTTGCAGGCAAATCATCGCGTTCGTCCTCGCCTGCGGGCTCGGACTGGTGGCGCTTGCCACTGAGCTCCCCACCCGACTCGGGGATCTCGATGCGGATCAGAAGGCCACGGTGCTCGACCTGGTTCGTCTGGCCAACCACCTCCAGGGAACCGCGCCACTGACCCCGGATCTGGAGCCCTTCGCCGACCTCAACCAGGACGGTGTGGTCAACGACGTGGATGCCGACCGATTGAGCATCCTCGTCCTGGGTCAGGCGCCTCTGACCGAGCCGCCTCTGGCCCGGGTCCGCAGCACTTCGCCGGACGAGGGCGAAGGCAACGTGGCGGTGACGCGGGAGACGGTCTTTCGCTTCTCTCTGCCGTTGGCGACCACGGCCACCATCACCACGGACCAGTTCGAGGCGCGGGCCGGCGGGCGCAAGCTCCTCTCGCGGGTGGACATCTCGGCGGATCGCCGGGCGGTGACGCTATTCTACCTCGAGCCGGTGCCGGGCAACGCTCGCGTCACTGTCACGCTCGATGGCGCGGGCATTCTGGATTTTCTCGGGCGTCCCATCGACCCCGAGGGCGATCGTCGCGGGGGGGGCGTGGCCCGTCTCGAGTACGAGACCTTGAGCGTGCAACCGGTCGGCAACACCGCCGTGATCGGGCGGGTGTTCGCCTCCGAACTCGTCCCCGGCGCTGGCAATACCTCCACCACCGTCAACGTGCCGCTGGCCGGGGTGACCATCAGCGTCGATGGGCGGGAGGAAACGCTCCGGACCACCACCGACGCCAGCGGCAATTTCAAGCTGCAGCCGGTTCCTGCCGGCGTCTTTTTCGTGCACATCGACGGGCGCACGTCGGCGCGCAGCCAGTGGCCCAATGGCGACTACTACCCTTCGGTCGGCAAGTCGTGGCAGGCGCTCGCGGGTCGGGAGGATAACCTGGCGGGCAAGACGGGGGAGATCTTCCTGCCCCTCATCACCCAGGGCACGCTCAGCGCGGTGAGCGCCACGGAGACCACCACGGTCACTTTCCCTTCGGGTGTCGTGCAGAGCAACGCCTCGCTCGCCGGCGTGCAACTCGAGGTCCCTCCGAACTCTCTCCTCCACGAGAACGGCACACGCGGCGGTCGGGTCGGCATCGCCCCGGTGTCCCCGGACCGACTCCCCAGCCCGTTGCCCGACGGTCTCGACTTCCCCCTCGTCATCACCGTCCAAACCGACGGCGCCGCCAATTTCGACCGACCCGTCCCCGTCCGCTTTCCCAATCTCCCCGATCCCGCCACCGGGCAGCCCCTGGCCCCCGGCGCGAAGAGCGCGCTGTGGAGCTTCAACCACGACACGGGCGAGTGGGAGGTCATCGGTCCCATGACCGTTTCTGCCGACGGCCGCTTCGTCGAGACGGACCCCGGAGTCGGGATCCGCCAACCCGGCTGGCACGGCACCCAGCCAGGCGGCAACAACCGGTGCGACCGCCCCCGACGTCCACGACCCGGTCCCGGTCCGGGCCCCGGTCCGGGGCCGGGTCCGGGGCCCGGCCCTGACCCGGGGGATGGCGACGCCGGCCACAGCGCGGGCGGCGGCAGCGGCGGCGCGAACGAGGACGCCGGCACCGATGGGGGCGATGACGTCGACACCGACGGGGATGGCACCCCCAACAGCTCGGATGATGACATCGACAACGACGGCATCCCCAATGCCTCGGATGACGATGTGGACGGGGACGGCCAGCCCAACGATGCGGACCTGGACGACGACGGCGATGGGATCCGCGACTCCTTCGATCCCACGCCCCGGGGGCCCCAGGGCGGGGGCAGCGATTGCGGTGGTGTCGAGTGCGGTTGTGACCTCACCGGTTTCTACGAGAGCCCTGCGGCGGCCGTTCTGCCCAAGGTGAACAGCGACGGGACTTCCCCCGACGGACGTTTCCGGCTGGACGCCACGTTGACCGCCAGCGGCGTGAACCTGCGGATTCGGCGCACCTCCAACAGCGCGGAAGTGCTGAACGTGACCATCCCGACGGCGAACGCGGGATGGGGCTTCGCCAGCGAGGGCGACGGGTTCATGTACCACTACCTGGCGGGGCCTGCCGGCAGCCAGGTGTACACGGCCGTCCTGCACAACCTCGCCCGGCTCAATCCCTCGGTCCCGGTCTGGATCCGGTCCTCGGGCATCGCCTCGGCGTTCACGGGTTTCAGCCCGCACGGCAACTGGCTCCTCTACACCATCAGCCAAGGCGCCTCGAGCGTGTCGCTGGCGGTGGTGAGCGTGGCCTCCGGGGACGAGCGGGTGAGCGTGACCTTCAATACCACGCCCGTGCCCATCGACGGCGGCGGCTCCGGTACCTGGGGTTTCAGTCCCGAGTGCGCCGAGCGGACCTTTGTTTACGCCTACCTGCCGGAGTTGAACCGCGTGCAGTGGAACGTGGTGAACCTCGCCACCAAGGCGACCGTCGCCTCGGAGAACTTCGCCACCATCAGCGGCTTTTGGAAAATCAGCCGGTGTGGCGACATGATCGGACTGGTCACCCAGCCGAGCCTCTCGCAGGTGATCGCTAACCTCTTCCGCACCCGCGACGGTACCCAGCCCGCGGGTGGGAACGCGTCGTTCACCTCCCTCGGCGCCGATTTCAATCTGAAATCCACCGCCGCGTCCCACGTCGTGGTCAACCAGGGCGCCGACACCCCGCTGACTCCCAACACTGCCGACCAGGCGTGCGGTGGCGGGCCGTCCCAACCCAGCCTCCACGGCGCAGCGTCCGCCCCGTTGCTCCCGGCCACCGACTCGACCGAGATCTCCCTCGGGCTCCACTATTACGCGATCTTCGACTGGGCCAGGAACGAGATGGTCCAACGGGGTCTGGCGGGTAGCGCCGGGGTGGGGCACGTCAACCTGATCCTCCCCCCCAACCGTCTCTACCGGAATTATCTCCTCCGCGCCGAAACCCTCGAAATCGGCTGGGTGGACGACGTGTCCGCCGGGAACGGCCAGACCGACGTCATGCCCCAGGTCTACCTCCTCCCCGATCCCTCTCCGGATACCGACGGCGACGGCCTCGGTGCCCTCACCGAGGCCATCCTGGGCACCAATCCTGCGAACGCCGACACCGACGGCGATGGCATTCCGGATGGCACCGAGACCCGGCTGGGCGGCGATCCGAACAGTGGCCGCTTCGTGAGCACGGGTGTGGTGGCGAGCTCGGACACCCCGGGTGACGCGCGGGACATCGCGACGCTGAATGACCTCGCCGTGATCGCCGACCTCGACTCCGGTGTGGCCGTCTTCAATATCTTTAACGGGCTCAATCCCATTCTCGTCGCCCAGGTTGATACCCCGGGTAGCGCCCGCCGGGTCTCGTTGTCCGGTCCTTACGTCGCTGTGGCGGATGATCTGGCCGGACTCGCGATCCTCGACGTCGCCGATCCCGCGAGCGCCCGGATCGTTCACCAGGTGGGAGTGGGCGGGCGCGCCCAGGCGGTGGTCGCGGCCGGCAACCTGGCCTTCGTGGGGTTGGGCAACGGTGATTTGGTGTCGGTGGATCTCCTCTCGGGCACGGTGCTGGAGCGCACGCCCCACGCGACCGAAATCCATGACCTCGCGGTCGAAGGCGAGTTCCTCTACTGCCAGCTCCTGCGCGAGCTTCGGATCTACCGCTTGTTCTCGGACGGATCACTGGAGTTCCTCGGTGCGTCCGGGCCACCCACCTTCCAGTTGGCCGGCACCCTGGATCGGTTGATCCGGATCTTCGTGGGCGGCGGGAATGCGTATGTCTGCGTGTATCCGGGGTACGATGTCTTCGACGTTCGCGATCCTGCCGCCGTCACCAAGCGGGTGAGTGCGCGCAACGCAGGTGCCAACTCGTTCAAGCAGATCGTG
>JBBQML010000333.1:0-5811 GCA_038328885.1 Verrucomicrobiota bacterium
AAGCTGGCACAACGCCGGAGCCATCGGGTCGTCCGTCCGACTGGCCATTTCCGCCGGTGCCCAACTCCCCGCCGCTCTTGAGCAAGGCGTGTTCGCTGCCTCCGGGCTCAAGATCCACAATTTCTACGGAGCCACCGAGTGCGGCGGTATCGCGTATGATTCCACGGAGGTGCCCCGCCAGGATCCCGCCGTGATCGGCACACCCGTCGCACACGTGGATCTGAGCTGCACGCCGTCAGGTTGTCTCCAGGTCCGGGGCGCCAGCGTGGGCGCTTCCTACTGGCCCGTCGCCGATTCGTCGCTCGGAAACAGCACCTTCCGAACCGGCGACACCGTTGATCTTCGGAACGGTGTGGTGCGCCTCCTGGGACGCACCGCCGATCTGATCGACGTCGCCGGACGCAAAACGGCCCCGGACGAAATCGAGCGCGCGGTCCTCGGTCATCCCGCGGTGAACCAGTGCCTGGTCTTCGGGGTGCCGCGGCTGATGGCTGAACACGGGGACTCGATCGTGGCGGTGGTGGAGGCGGGAAACGAGGTGACCCGCGAGGCCCTCGAGCGATTCGTCGCCGGAATTCTCCCGGCCTGGCAGCAGCCGCGTGACTGGTGGATCGTACGCGCCATGCCGCCCAACACGCGGGGCAAGCACGCGCGGCGGGAATGGCGGGAGTCGTATCTACAGTCCCGCACCTGACCCGCCGGCCGCCCGCTCCCCCCGCTGCTCACGGGTTCGGCTCACCTCGGCCTCCGGCATCCTGGCCCGCACTCGAGGAAGCGTCCCCCCGCACGAACCACGCCCCCCCGCACGCCTGGTTCAACCCCGCCACGCTGACGAACACGCTCGGCGCCTCTCCCCGCCGCAGCAATTCCACCGCCAACCCGCACTGCCAGGCCGAGCCCGCGGCGAATCCCTCCCCCAACACCCGCTTGGGGGAATAGCGCGTTCCTACCCAGTCCGCCCACGCCTCAGCCTCCGCCGAGTCGTAGCGCGCCGCCCCCGATTGGCTGTCCACCAGCACCGACCCCGGACCCGCAACCTCGGCGAGTTCCGCGCGGGTCCGCTGGATAGCCGCCCGTCGCGACCGTGCGTCGTGGTAGGAACGACACTCGGCAACCGCCCGCAGTTCGACCCCCCACCCAGGCGTCGCGTCGCGACCAAGGAAGAGCGCGCACGCGCCGCCGGAGGTGGTCGCGGTGGGTCCTACCCGGAACAGGGACCATGCCTCCCCCACCAACCAGTCAATCTCCTCCGTCCCGACCACCAACACTCCCTCCACCAGACCGCCCTCGAGCCAACTCGCCCCCAGAGCCAGCGCCTCGAGGAACACCGTGGGATCGCCAACCAGGGTGTAGTTGATCCCGTCCGCCCCCAGCACGGCGGCCAAGTGGCTCGCCGGAGCGTTGAAAACCGTCTCCGGAAAGAGCAGCGGGCTGGCCGTTGACGGATCCCCCAGCACCTCGCCATAGAACCGCCGCGAGTAGTTCACCCCGCCGCTCATCACCCCCACCACGATGCCAAGGCGCAGGGTCCCCCGCCGAACCTCGTCCGCCCGCGGCCCCAGCGCCTCAAGTGCCGCCGCCACCGCGTAGTGCGAGATGACGCTCGCACGGCGAAGGCGCGGGTGCGCCGCCCAGGGTGGGCGAGGGGAGCGCGGAGGCACGCCGTGTTGTCGCAGGGGGGCTCGGCCGGGAGCCCGCGCGGTGATCACCTCCGACTCGGTCAACGGCTGGCCTTCCAGCACCGCGCGGGCGAGGGCCGCCACGTCCCAACCGGCGGGCGAAACGGCCCCCACCCCGCCGATGGGGATGCCCGCGCTCATCAATGCCCGGGAGCCTGTTGTCCGGCCAACGGACCAGGCAAGAGGAATGCCTCACCCTGCATGGGACGGCGGCACGGGCTCCGCGAACGCGGGGCGGAGGCGCTGGAGCGCGGCAAAATAACCCCAGAGAGGTCCGATGACGCCGCGATTCCTCAATCGCTGGACCAGCCGCACAAATTCAGGAGCCGGCTCACCCACAATCCAGCTCGGCGACTGGGCACCAAAATCCGCAAGCCGCCCGAACACGGACTCCGAGGTCAAGCCGGGGGCGAGGTAGTACACCGGCGCCAGAAGATCCGTCCCGGCATCAATGCAACCCTCCTCCAAGGCCCGCCGATGCAGCGCGGTGCGCGGGTAGATGCGCATGCCCACCATCGCCATCACGACCGCCCCGGGCAGACGCAGGGAGTTGTGGCGGCTCTCCTCCAGGGTCTCCAGCGTCTCGCCCGGACCACCGCAAATGAGGAAATGGCAGGCTTCCACCCCCGCCGCCCGCGCCGCCTCGTGGGCTTGAAGTATGTCGCCAAAACCAAACCGCTTGTCGTACGCCGCGAGGACGGAATCCGCGAAGCTGTCCGAGCCGAACTCCGCATGGGCGAGCCCCGCGTTCCGCATCAGTCGCAGCAGGTCGGGCGTCAATCCCTCGGGACGCAGGAAGCAACCCCACTGCAGCCGAAGCCCACGACGACCGATCGCCTCGCAGGTCTCCACCACGTGCTCCTCGGACGAATTGAAGATCGAGTCCACGACGAAGGCGTACCGGGCGCCCTGGGATTCGAGCCGCGCGAATTCCTCGGCCACCGCCTCGGGCGCCCGCCGACGATGACGCCGGCCCTCGATCAGGGGATAGGTGCAGTAACAGCAAGCGTGGGCACAACCCCGCTGCGTCTGCACATTCAACATCCCTCCCGTGCCAAGGTAGTGCGCCACGATCGGCCCCGGGCGGTCGGCTTCCTCCAGCGCCCCTCCCGGTGGAGCCGAGGCCGGGGGGTTCGCGATCACCTGCCCGCCCCGGCGGAACACCAACCCCGGAATGCCCGCCACTTCCCGCCCGGTCTCCAGGGCTGCGATCAGCGCCGGAAACGCCGCCTCGCCTTCACCGCAGATCCCGTAGTCCGCACCCATCAGTTCGAGCAGCCGTTCGGGAAAAATCGAGAACCCGCTCCCGCCCACGACCACCGGGCACGGGTGCAACTGCCGGATCCGGGCGATCACGCCCACCGCATCACCGTAATAGGTCTCCTGCCACCGGATCAGCACGTCGTCGATGTTCCGCTGGGAGACGCCGACAACCTGCGGCGCGAAGTCGACCAGGACCGCATCCAGTTCGGCACCCGGGCACTGAACATCCAGCCATCGGATCTCATGCCCGGCGGCGCGCAGGGCACCACTGAGGTGCGCCAGACCCAACGGAAAAACCGGATCCGGCGTGATGCACCGATTGACGCTCACGAGCAGGACGCGGCTGCTCATGGCCTGCCTCCGGAAACCCGGCCCCTGTCGTCGGCACGATTCATGTCACAGTTCCTGCCCAGTCGACACGCCGAGCCTCGCGGTCACCACCAAATAGTGGCGCTGCCAAGACGAGCCTGCGCCGTCTGTCCGATGGATCGAGGCCCGTTTGGCAAAACCGAAGATGCGACCCCGAACCCCCTGAGTCACTTTGTCGTTGGCGCTAGGTGCCCGGGGGACTGCCCCGGCGTTGGGTGGGATGGAGGGAAGGCGCGTGAGATCGGAAGCCTCGCAATCGAGATCCTGTCTCGCTGTTCCAGAGGCAGGCGGCGCTGAATACGAAGATCAGGAACGCAGTCAGGCGGCTCATCGGGCGGGACCACGAAGCTGGGTTCGGAGACGGATCGACCGCCCATGGTGTGGCGTCCTCGCCGGCGGTGCGCCGCGCGACGTCGCTCTCCTGTTGTGCCCGAACCCCCACCAGGGCTTGAGCGGGTTGCACGTAGAAATTGAAGGTCGGCCCTGCCGGAAGTGCGCGCACCGTCTGCCAACCGGGATGAGCCGGCCAGAACACCGCTCGGCCGTGGGATGGCTCCAACGGAGGACGGTTCAGGCTCAGGGGAATGGCCGACTCGTCCGTCGCGCGGCGGGCCCGCATCTCCGCGGTCGGTGGCGGTCTGTCGGGGGCGCCCGACCAGACCAGAGATAGGGGCTGATCCACGAAGACGGGAAGCGAGGCTTCCACAACGGACCAGGCCCCCGATGAGGCGGTCCTCGGGCGGGCCAAGGCGGAGAGAAGCGTGGACCAGAAGTGCGCGTAGTCGTGCCCCTGCCCGTGTTGTCGCCACCGCCACGAATCGAGAACGATCGAGCAAGCCCATCGCCCGCGCCCCCGTGAAGACCCTGCAACGATCGGACGGCCCTGCGGATCCTGCGCGAGCGCCTGTCCGGCGGGCGGAACCACAAGTTCCGCCGCGAGCACGAAGACCGGCGACTCCAAGCGGATGCCATTGAAGAGGTGGACTCGGATCTCACGCAGGCTCACGGAGGCATCTGTTGAAGGGTCGGGCTGCCGGATCCAGGGCGAAGTCAGCCGACTTCTCCCGGAAACCACCCCGGCCGGCGAAGGCCCTCGAGCGACTTCGTCCACTGATGGCGTCGACGGTTGCGGCCCAGCGTTCGTCACGTCGTGGTTCGGCTCATGCAGACCGAGGACCAGGAGGCCAACTCCATCCCGGCGAATGGCGAGATCGAGGACTTCGTGCTCTTCCAGGGACAGGCGATCGACAGCGGCGGCGTGGGCGACCACCACATCGAAAGAAGCGAGCGCGGGCGCGTCGAGACGTTCCAAATCGACTGCGGTGCCGGGGGAGGAGGCGACACGGTAGCGCTCGGCACTGACGCGAGTCCGGGTGGTCACCGGAGATCCCGCCTCGGTCAGCCATCGCTGCAACCGGGCTCCTTCGACGCTGGGGTGGTCCTGAAGGAGCAGAACCCGGGGCCGATCGGAATCGCCGACGTGCACACCGAGGACGATCGGGTCGTCGGACGGATTGAGTCGCAGTTTCCAGGAGAATGAGCCGGGCGCGATGGCTGGCGTGGGATGCTGGAGGGTGAAGACGGCTTCGTGGGTTCCGCCATCTTGAAGCTCGGCCGATGCCATCGTGCCGTCGGGACCTTCCAGAGAAATCGTCGCCGGGCTGGCTGGGTTCAGGTCCCGGACTTTGCCGCAGACGCTCAGGCGTTGACCGGGCAGGAGGAGGCGATCCGCGGTGAGGTGGATGATCTGGGGTGGCCTGGCGGGAATGGCATCCTGCACTGGCTGGGGAGCGCGGGCGGGTCCGTTGACGGGGCCGGAATTTGGGAAGTCGGGTGGAGGCTGGAACGAGTCCCAGCCGAGCACACCCAGCGACACGGCGGCGAGCGCCAGGAGCATGTTGCAGCGGATGCGGCTCATGGCTGCCGGGATGACGGCGGAGCCATCGCGTCCGCATACCGTTGTTCCAAGCCGGGTTGGGTGGATCGACGCCGGTGCGGCGATTCCTCCGTGGCTGGCAGAAGAGACCACACGGCCTGCCGGAGGGTGTCGAGGGCGGACGGCGGCAGCGTGGTCTCGCGAGAGCGCCACCGATCGAGGGCGGACAGGTAGCGTTCAGGTTGGGCCTGGGCCGCGCGCCACAGCACGTCCTCCACGCGCGCCGCCAGTTCCTCCGGGATCCGCTCCGGCGCACTTCCGGCCAGCGAGGCGACGGCAAGGCGAAGTGCGGCCGCGTCGGGGTCGCCGCGGAGAGAAGTGGAGGTTCCCGGTGTGGACGCAGGAATGGCATCGAGCTCACCGCGCAGCCGTCGTTCCTCCACCCGGAGCGGCGGAGGCTCCGAACCGACCCGGCTCACCGAGAGTCGATCGGCCTGCTGGATGGCCTTGAGGATTTCCAGCGCGCGATGCGCGGACGGAAGAGCGGCGGCCGGTTGGGCGGTGCGGAGGAAGCCTTCGGCTTCCCACATGGCGGCGAGCACAGCACGCAGGGACGTCTTCAGG
>JBBQML010000334.1:0-5801 GCA_038328885.1 Verrucomicrobiota bacterium
CTCTCGCGGGCGACACCAGTTGAGACCGCCACGGCGCGTCCGGAATCGCGCCCTGACAACGTCCCCAGGGGCTGGCGGGAGTTCACGCGTTCTCGGAAAACCCAGAAAATCCGGCCCCACGCACGCCTGCCGAAGCAACACAATGTTTCTTGAGCGCCTCTGGGCGCTTGATGCGCCACAGCGCCATGATGAGGAGGGTCAGGAGGGTGGTGCGCAGACCGAAAAACGCCGGTCCCAAACTCACGTAGATCTGCTGCGCGCACTCGAAGATGCCGCTCCGCATCAGGGCCGGCACCGCCAGCAGTACGCCGGCACGTGATACCGCGTGGGCCGAGCCGAAAAGCGGAGGCGCGTCGTCGAGCAAACCGAGGCGGGCCAGGAGGCGATCGCCGCTTCGATTGGTGGGATCGCAATCCGCGCTGACGGGGGCCTTGGTGACGGTCGAAGACAACAACGTCACCCACCGCTTCGCCGCGCAGCGGCTTAGTTTAACAATAGGGTGCTGCGAACGGCGGGTTGGCCGCCGGTTGCAGCCTTGGCGCTCTCGGTCGCCGTCGCAGACCCTTGTCGTGGGTGCCAATGCATAGCCGCTTGAGAGGACTGAGAGTTGCGGTCCGGCATCGGAGCGCCCATCATCCCGGGCATGCGACAGGTCATCATATACCCCGGCGAGGATGGCTTCTGGGTCGCCGAGTGCCCCAGCCTCCCTGGGTGCATCTCGCAGGGCGACAGCCGCGAGGCCGCCATCGCCAATATCCGTGAGGCCATCGAGGGCTACGTGCTTGCCTTACAGGATGATGGGCTCGGTGTGCCTGAGGAGCGGTTCGAGGCGATGCTGGTCGCCGTATGAGCAAGCTCCCCCAGGTGTCTGGACAGGAGTTGGTACGCGCCTTGGAGAAGGCGGGCTTTGCGGTGCGCCGGCAGCACGGCAGCCACATCGTCATGCGCCGGGATGATCCATACGCCCAGACCGTGGTCCCGAATCACCGGCAGCTCGATCGCGGCACGTTACGGGCGATCCTGCGGCAGGCGGACGTCTCGCCGGAAGACCTCGCAGGGCTCCTCTAAAATCCCCAACCATCGGCTCCATCCAAAAACCGTTAACGTCGCCGTTTCAGGCGTGGCCGCCTCGCCGGCGGTGGAGCCATAACCAAGGAAAACTGTGCATTCTTGCTGCAGTTCCCCGAGACATCTATCGAAGCCTCGCTTCTGCGCGCGGTGGCGGATGCCGTCACGAGGCGACGCTTCAAGAATGAGTGCATTGCTCTCGGTCAGATTGGTGTGGCGATCGCCGCCTGTCCTGGTAAATGCAGGTTCTGCAGTTTCGGCGAAGGGCATACGGAATTCGAGCCGAGCGTGATGCGTGATGAAGACATACTTCAAAGTGCCGACAACTTCACGTCCCGCGGCGAACTCTATGCCCTGTTTCTTGCGAGCCAATCGGACCAGAGCATAGCCCGAAGGAACTGGCGGAGCAGATATTTCTCGGACTCGAATACGGATGCTTCCAACACGCCGCGATGCGGCGTGTGTATATTCCGTCGGCCCCTTTGGCCTCCCACGGACCGATTACGGAACTTCGGCCAAGCCATCTCGGATGCGATTTCTTGCACTCGCGATGCTCCTTTGCGGTCGGCGGATGTTCCGGGGGACGCCATGGAAGGGTGCAACACGTAAAGGCATGTCTGGCAACCGGGTTTTCTTTAGCGGCTGTTCTCCACAAATTCCGTCGTGGCAATAGTCGGTTGGAGATATTGGTTGGGATGCCAAGATCGACAGAGTTGGTCTTGGGGCGAGAGTTACCCATCGAATTGACGGACCGAGACGGGAACCGCATCAGGCCATTTCCAAATGATTCCGACACACCCTTACTCTTGTTTGCAGCAGGCGGTGTTGCTGGAATAGGACACGCGGACTGCGCTTTGCCGAAGACTTTGATGAGGTTCCTCCTCAGTGTGCGGGTTCAATACCGCTGAAGGGATTGCACGTGGCGATTCGATGACTCGGAAAATGCAAGAAAGCTGCAAGGCTTGGAACTTACGCGTTGAGCAGAGCGACAGGATGACGACGGAGGCATGGAGAGAGTCTGCGGTACGGTCTACTATTTCGCCGAACCATTTGCGCGTGCGGACCCCGGGTAGCGCCCGGTTTTCATCTTGCGTTTAGGGGTCGGGGGTGCCAGAGCATTGCGCCTTGGGCGCATTGACTTGGCACCCCGGCGTGCAAGCATGGCCACATGAAGGTCAGGGATGTCCTCGACAAGCTCGCGCGCGAGGGTTGGGTGCCGCGCCGCCAGAAGGGCAGCCATCGGCAGTTCTTCCACTCGGGTTACCCCGGGCGGAGGGTGAGCGTCGCCGGCCATCCCCATTTCGACTTTCCGAAGGGGACCTTGGACAGCATCTCGAAACAGGCAGGTTGGAGTTGAGCACTATGCGATACGCAATCGTCATTGAGCGGAGCGAGAACGGCTTCGGCACCTACGTACCGGATCTCCCCGGCTGTGTCGCGTCAGGGGAGACACTAGCGGAGACGGAGCAATTGATCCGGGAGGCCATCGAGTTCCATCTGGAGGGCCTCCGCGAGGACGGCTTGACCACCCCCGTGCCTTCGACACTCGCCCAGTACGTCGAAGTATGATGGCCGAACCATTCGGTCGTGCGAACTGGAGGTAGCCGTGCCGGATCGGGCGCGGTCGGAGGCCTGTGGCGGCTACCTCCGGTAGCAGACCTGGGTCGGCTGAATATGACCGTTGAACGGATTGCCGATGAATGACTTTCTCAAACGTATGCTGATCGGCCTGACCACGGGCTACATCATCGTCTATTATGGTGAGCTGGTGTTTTGGGCGACGCCGGAGCGCGTGGGGATGACTATCGGCAGTATCATTATTACATGGCTTGCGTACTCGGTCATGGCGTATGTCTTTCTCTGCGTCGTGAGCGTCTTCAAAGTCCGCAACGTTTGGGCAGTCTTTCTCGCCGGCGCGTTTTACGGCTGGCTCGAGGAGGGCATCGTCGTCCAAACGATGTACGGCACGTCCGACGGCCCATTTCCGATGTCCATCTCCTTCACGGGGCTCGCATGGCACGCGCTCATTGGTGTCTTCGTCGGCTGGTATCTCGTGCGCAAAGCCTTGGCGGAAAACGGATTTCTCAAAACCATCGGCCTCGCCAGCGCCATCGGCCTCTTCTACGGCTTCTGGGGAATCTGGTGGTGGAACGAACCGCCCGAAGCGATGAAAGCAATGCTTGATGGGGGACAGAAGGACGTTCTCTTCATCCGCTTCGCCATCTTCGCGCTCTGCACGAGCGCCTTTCTCATCCTTGCGCACTGGCTTTACAATCGCGTGATGCCGTTCGTGTTCAAGCCGAGCAAAGTCGAGCTTTGGTTTTTTGGTGTGGTAACGTTTCTCTACTACGGCTTCATCACCGTGCCCGCCGCGCCGAAAGCGCTCTGGGTTCTGCCGCCACTGATGGCCATCACGTTTTGGGCTTTGAACAAAAACCGCCGCGTCGAGTCGCAGCTCGATGTGATTTCCGCCTTCGACCCTAAAGTGAAACCGCTTAACTACCTGCTACTCTTCTTCATCCCGCTCGTGGCCATCGGCATCTACTTCCTCGCGCTGGCGGCCGAGGCTAAACTGCGCACGAACATGGTTGTCTATTACGTCTCCAGCGCGCTCGGTGCGCTAATGTGGATCGCCAGTGTTGTGATGCTGTTGAGGAGGAGATCGGCCGCAAATGGCGACAATGGCAACGCCGAACATCGGTTCCATCCAACCGCGGGATGCGCTCCCAGTCCATCCTCAGCTCACCGGCCCGCCGTGGATGAGCCGGGTCGTTGGCCGGTGGCACGCGCTCGACTTTTGGTCGCAATGCCCTATTGTCAAGGGTCATGAACAAAAGGCCACTAACTAAGGGCCATTCGGGTCAAACATGGACATTGTACACTTTGCCGGGAGTCCATCAGGGTCGAGTCACGGCGCGGCGCTTACGGATTCATGTTCCCGATGGCTGGTGTTCCAGGGGCGGTACAAGTCGGTCCTGATCCAGGACGAGGGGGGGCCTTGGACGGCGTCGCCCGGTATCTCCACCTGAACCCAGTGCGGATCGGCGGACTGGGGCTGTCGAAGGAGGATCACTTGATCCCATTACGACCCTCAACCAACGAGTGCTCGGTGTGCCCCATCGTCTCCACCTTCGCTTTATCGCATGGCTTTTGATGCGGGCCGGAACTGAGCGGCTGGCCTGGGGAAGCGCGAGCGACTGCCCACAGTCGGCGCGCCCCAGAGCGCCGAGAACGAGGTGGATTCGAAGCGCCGGGTGGCGGAGCGCCAGGTGGACGAGGGTCAGATGGTAGCCGCCAATCAGCCTTTGTTCCAGGTTGTGCAGATGGATCCCATCGTGGCGGTGATCACGGTCACGGAACGTGACTATGGGCACCTGCGTCCCGGGCTCCAGGCGCGTCTTCGATCGGTCGCACTGCCCGGTGGGTCCTTTACGGGCCGGGTGGTGCGGATTGCCCCGGTGTTTCAGACCAGCAGCCGGCAGGCTCGGGTGGAGATCGAGTTGCCGAATCCCGAGAGCCGGCTCAAGCCGGGGATGTTTGTGCGGGCCACCCTTTCCTTTCAGCGGGTGGAGGAGGCACTGACGGTGCCGGAGTCGGCGCTCACCCGAAGGCGGGACACGGACGGAGTGTTCGTGGTGGATCCGGCGGGCACGCGGGTTACCTGGGTTCCGGTCACCCCGGGCATCCGTTCGGGCGGCTGGGTGGAATTGCGGGAGGCTTCGGTTCCCGGTCGCGTGGTCACCCTGGGGCAGCATCTCATCGACGACGGTTCGGCGGTCGTGATCGCCAAGCCACTGTTTTTGCGCCCCGCGTCGTGAATCTACCGGAGTTCAGCGTCCGCCGGCCGATCTTCACCACCATGGTGATGTTGATCGTCGTTGTGCTGGGATTGGCCGCCCTCACCCGTTTGAGGGTGGACCTCCTGCCAAGAGGTGTGCGACACGGTGATTGCGTTGCGCGAGGGGCGTCCGGTCACGCTGGGGCAGGTGGCGGAGGTCCACGATACTTATGAACGCCCCGAGGAAATCGATCGCATCAACGGGCTCCGCGGTGTCCGCGTGGGGATTCGAAAGCAGGCCCAAGCCAGCACCGTCGAGGTTTCGCGGGCAATTCTCGAGACCATCGAGGAAGTCCAGCGCGAGTTCCCGCAGGTGTCGATCCTGGCGGTAACCAATTCCGGAAGCTTCATCGAACGGTCGATTGCCAACGTGGCCAACTCGGTGTTTTACGGCGGAGTGATGTCGGTCCTCGTGCTGTTTTTTTCCTTCGGGACGGGCGAAGCACGCTTGTAATCGCCTTGGCCATCCCCATTTCGATGGTGGCGACCTTTGCCCTCATCTATTTCGGGGGGTTCACCATCAACCTGATGTCCCTGGGGGGCCTCGCCCTGGGCGTGGGGATGATTCGAGCGGCGAGACCAGCAGCGGTTGATCACGGTCACGGCCAACCTGGGGGCGCGACCCCTGGGCGAGGTGGCCCGCGACAGTCAGGCGGTTCTCGACACCATCGACAATGAACCTGCAGTCCGGAATCGGGTGCATCATGCTCGCCGGCAGCGCGGTCAACAGCGCGATCCTGCTGGTGGACCAGGCCAGTCGCTTTCGGTCGGAAGGCGTGTCGGCCGTTCAGGCGGTCAGTGAGGCCGGCCGACGCCGGCTGCGGCCGATTCTAATGACCAGTCTCACCACGGCGCTGGGATTGCTGCCTCTCGCGCTGGGGGTGCGAACAGCAGC
>JBBQML010000335.1:0-5797 GCA_038328885.1 Verrucomicrobiota bacterium
CCTCCTTCCTGCTTCCCCCATGAAACCACGCGAACTCCGCGCGGCCTTGCTGGCCGCGACCCAGGCGGCCCGCTCGGCGGGTGCGCTGATGCGACGGAATCTCAACGCGCCCAAGCAAATCAACGAGTCCACCCAGCATGACATCAAGCTGGAACTCGATGTGCGCTGCCAGCGCCTCATCGAGCGGGGCCTGCGGCGGGCCCTGCCCCAGGCCGCAATCCTCGGGGAGGAGGGCACGGTCGGGGACGTCGAAAGCGCCCTCCGCTGGGTGGTCGATCCGATCGATGGAACGGTCAATTTCACTTACGGAATCCCGCACGCCGCCGTGTCCATCGCCCTGCAGGCCCGGGGCGAGCCGGAGGTCGATCCGACCGCGGACGCCTACGAGGACGGGTTCCGAACCCTGGCCGGGGTGGTGTATGAGCCGTTCACCGACGAGCTCTGGACCGCCACCGCCGGCGGCCCTGCCCGGCTGAACGGGAAGGTCATCCATGTCGTCGCCCGGCCGCGCCTGGCGGAGGCGATCGTCGCCCTGGGCTTCGCCAAGAAGCGGCAGACGCTGGACCGCATGATGCCGATCTTCGAGCACCTCGTGCATCGCGTGCGGAAGATCCGCATCCTGGGTTCGGCTGCCCTGTCGACGACCTACGTCGCCTCGGGCCGACTCGACGCCTACCTCGAGAACGGGGTCAGGCTCTGGGACATCGCCGCCGGAGGGCTCGTCGTTCAGCGCGCGGGCGGGGTGTTCTGGCGGCGGGAGGTGGACACCGGCCGCACTTTCGAGATCCGCATCAGCGCGCCACCGTTGCAGCGGGCCCTGCACCGGGTGCATGCTCCGGTCCGATCATGAGACGTATTCAGTTGCTCTGCCTGCTCCTGACCGCCGTCCTGGAACTTCCCCAGCGCGGCCGCGCCGAGCCCAGCGCCGACGGACTCTACGCGCGCTTCGTTACCTCGATGGGCACGTTCTGGTGCGCGCTGGAATTCGAGCGCACCCCGCGCACCGTCGCCAATTTCATCACCCTCGCGGAAGGCACCCGGGACTGGATCGATTTCCCCACCGCGAAGATCGTCCGGCAACCCTTCTACGACGGCACCACGTCCCACCGGGTCATCGACAAGTTCATGATCCAGGGCGGCTCCCGCAACGGCCTGGGCACGGACGGCCCGGGATACCGGTTTGCCGACGAATTCCACGCCGACTTGAAACACAGCGCTGCCGGCACGCTTTCCATGGCCAACTCCGGCACGGACTCCAACGGCGCCCAATTCTTCGTGACCGTGACCAACACCCCCCACCTGGACGGGAAACACTCGGTCTTCGGGCGGGTGGTGGAGGGGATCGAGGTCGTCCACGCCATCAGCAAGGTGCCGCGGGACACGCGGGACAAGCCGTTGACGCCCGTCGTGTTCACCGAGGTGCGCGTGCTCCGGCACGGCGCGGCGGCGGAAGCATTCAATCCCGGGACCGTCGCCCCGGCTCTGCCGGACGTGGGGGTTGTGCCGATCGCGCTGGTGTACGCCCCGGAGAAGCTCGACCTGCTCATGCAGTCGCGGACCAACCACTACCAGCACGCTTTCTTCGGGGCCAACCTCGGCACCTGGACCGCCCAGACCTTCCCGAGTTCCCCGACGAACCTGAACGCCGCCTCCCTGCTCGGAGGACCACGTCTCTTCTTTCGAGTGCTGGACGGCGGGGTGGAAAAATAGCGGACGCGGTCGTCCGGTCCGCCACGCCCCCACCGACTAGCCCAGATCCCGGCCCAAAGCACCCATGAGCCTCGAAGACCGCCTCTACCCGCTGCTATCGCTGTACGAGCGCCTTCCGGTGGGCGCCCGGCGTGCGGTGGGCTGGTCCTGGCGCTGCTTGCCGGTCGGTTGGCGCCTCGGCGCACGGTTCGGGGAGTTCCGCCGACTGGCCGCGGACGTCGAGTCCTGGGACGTCGACCGGATCGCGGAATACCAGTTTCGCCAACTCCGTCAGGTGCTCATCCAGGCCGGGAACTTCTGCCCCTATTACCAGCGGCGCTTCGCCGAGGCGCGCTTCCAGCCCGAACTGTTGCGGTCGCCGGACGACCTGGCGCGGTGCCCCTACACCACCAAGTCCGATCTCCAACAGAACCTGGAGGGGATGAGTTCGACGGCCGTCCCGGCCCGGCAGCGGCTCTCTATGACCACGGGCGGGTCGACGGGTGTCCCGGTAGGCTTTCATCTCCAGAAGGGCGTGAGCCGGCCGAAAGAGCAGGCCTTCCTCGAGGCCCAGTGGCGACGGGCGGGCTGGTTCGACGGCGCGCGTCTCGCCGTGATCCGCGGTCATGTGACCACCGACCGGGCCGATGGGCCGATGGCCAGATATGACGCAACGCGTGACTGGCTCATGCTCTCGAGCTACCACCTGACCGAACAGCGGCTGCCCGAGTACCTCGAGGCCATCGAACGGTTCCGTCCCGACGTCCTGCATGCCTACCCGTCGGCCGCGCTGCAACTGGCCGAGTATCTCGAGCGCGCAGGCCAGAGTTGGCGCACGCCCCTGCGCTGCGTGCTGGCTGGCTCCGAGCGCTTGAACCTGCCCCAGAAGCGGCTCCTCGAACGCGTCTTCGGCTGCCGCGTGTTCCGCTGGTACGGGCACAGTGAACGGGTGGTCCTCGCGGCCGAAGGCCACGCCTCGCCGCTCTTCTATTTCTGGCCGACCTACGGTTTCGTCGAGTTCGGCGACCCCGACGCAGAGGGCTTCTGCGAGGTCATCGGCACCAGCTTCCACAACCTCGCCATGCCACTCGTTCGCTATCGCACCGGCGATTACGCCCGCCTGGCGGATCCCCTTCGGGACGGCGATCTCGAGTTTCCCTGGCCGGCCGTGGCGGAGATCGCCGGTCGCGAACAGGAGTTCCTGGTGAGCGGCGCCGGGCGGCGGATTTCCCTGACCGCCTTCAACATGCACGATGGGATCTTCGACGGGCTTTATGCCGTCCAGTTCTTCCAGGAGGAAGCGGGCGTGGCCGAGTTCCGCTATGTGCCCTCCCCCACGTTCCAGGAGTCACGACTTGACGCGATCCGCGCCGGCATCGAGCGCAAGCTGGGCGATGATTTCCGGATCGAATTCCGCGCCGTGCGGGAGACCGAGAAGACCGCCCGCGGCAAGCACCGCTGGCTGGTGAGCCGCCTCGACGGAAGCAGTACCTCGCCGGCGGGCTGAAGGCCGACCGGAACCATGGAGAAGGACCCTCACGCGGAGAGCGCTGAGCCGCGGAGAAGATCCGCCGGGCTGGGACCCGTGGCCCACTCCAGCCCGCTCCGCCTCCGTTCCCCAATCCCCACGCTCCCTCTCCGCGCTCTCCGCGCTCTCCGCGCTCTCCGCGCTCTCCGCGCCTCCGCGTGACCCCACCTCCCCACCATGCTCCAGATCGCGCAATACCAGGACGGCCGGCTCGAACTCCAGACCGTCCCCGAACCCACGGCTCCTCCGGGAGGCGTGCTGGTTCGCCTCACGCACTCGGTCATCAGTGCCGGTACCGAGAGGATGAAGGTCGAACAGGCGAGGATGAACCTCATCCAGAAGGCCCGCGCCCGACCGGACCAGGTCCGCAAGGTGCTCGACACCGCCCGGAACCTTGGATGGAGAGCCGCCCTCGACAAGGTGAGGAACCGCCTCGAAACACCGACACCGCTCGGCTACAGCGCGGCGGGCGTCGTGGCAGCAGTCGATCCCGGCAATACCCGCTTCCGCGTCGGCGACCGCGTCGCCTGCGGCGGCGCCGAGTGCGCCTTCCATGCGGAGTTCGTCGCCGTCCCCGACCTCCTCACCGCCCCCGTTCCGGAGGCTGTGGACCCCGCGCACGCGGCCTTCACCACCCTCGCCGCGATCGCCTTGCAGACCGTGCGGCAGTTGGACCCACGACTCGGGGACCGTGTCCTCGTGATCGGCCAGGGCCTGGTCGGCTTGCTCGTCACCAACCTCCTTGTGGTCAGCGGCTGCCGGGTCATGGCCGTGGATCTCGCCGAGGCCCGGCGGGGGATCACCCTGGAGTTGGGCGCCGAGGTGTTCGTCGCCCCGGGAAGTCAGGACCTGGCCGACACCGTCCGTGCGTGGACCGGGGGCTTCGGCGTGGATGCCGCGGTGCTCGCGACCTCCACGGGCAGCAACACCCCCACCGAACAGGCGATTGATGCCGTCCGCGATCGAGGTCGCCTCGTGGTGGTCGGCAACACCCACGTCGAACTGCCTTGGAAAACCACCTACGAGAAAGAATTGGAGATCCGGTACTCGCGAAGTTACGGACCCGGCCGCTACGACCCGGCCTATGAATGGGGCGGGGTCGATTACCCCATCGGCTACGTCCGCTGGACCGAGCAGCGCAACTTCGAGGCCTGTCTCCACCTGATGCGCACCCGGGCGCTGAGACTCGATCTGCTCATTAATCGACGCGTCCCCTTCCGCGAATGTCTCGAGGTGTATCGGCAACTCGCGGCCGGATCTGCGGACATCGGAGTCGTGCTCGAGTACGGACCGCCACCGACCGTGGTCGCGACCTCGAACACGCCGACTGGCGCGTCCACGGGACCGTCCCTCCCGGCGTCCGTATCCACCGGGGCGGCCACGGCCACGGCACGGGTTCAGCGATCGCCGCGGCTCGACGTGATCGGCGCGGGCAACTTCGCGCGGACGATGCTGCTCCCTCACCTCCACGGGAAGGTTCCCTTCGGGACCATCGTCAACCACACCTCCCTCAGCGCCAGCCATGTTCAGGCGAAGTTCGGCTTCGCCGCCGCCGCCACGGACGGCACCGCGGTGCTCGCGGATCCCCGCTCGGCTTCCACGGCGGTCCTGATCGCGACCCGGCACCACCTCCACGCTCCCTTCGTCCTGGCCGCCCTTGCCGCGGGGCGGGACGTATTCGTCGAAAAGCCGCTCTGCCTGACGCCGGAGGAACTGGGACAGATCGATGACGCCCTCGCGACGGGGGCCGGGTCGGTGGCGGTTGGCTTCAACCGACGGTACGCAGGGGCAGCGGTCGAACTGAAGCGCGCCCTCCAGGCCCTGCCCGGCCCAAAGACGGCGAGCTTCCGAGTGATGGCCGGACGTCTCGACCCCTCGCACTGGTATGCAAACTACGCGGAAAGCGGCGGCCGCGTGCTGGGGGAAGCCTGCCACTTCCTCGACTTCTTCTGCTTCCTCTTCGACAGCCCACCCGTACAGGTCTCCGCCCAGACCGTCTGGCCGGCCGCGGGACGCCTGCCATTCCCCGACAGCGTCACGGCGCAAGTGGAGTTCGCCGATGGCTCCTGCGGGCAACTGGTCTACACGGCCGAGGGGGACTCCACCTGGCCCAAGGAGGTCTGCACCGTGTTTGGCGCGGGACTGGTGGCGGAGATCGTGAACTTCCAAACACTCACCGTTCACCGGGGGCGGAAGGTCACCGAAAGCAAGTTCGCCGGGAAAGGTCACGCCGAGCAGATGACGGCCTGGGGGGCGTACCTCCGTGGCGAAGCGGCGCATCCCCTGCCCTACGCCGCCTCCCGCCAGAGCATGCGGCTGACGTTCGCAGCCCTGGAGGCGATCCGCGCCGGCGTCAGCGTCAAAGTCTGATTCCCGTGCCGGGATTGTTCCGCTGCAGCGGCACCCTGGACTTTGGCCATCCCTCAGATCTGTACCGGAACAACAGTCACAATCCGAATCCTACTTCCCCCCCTACTCTTACTCTTAATCTTAATCTTAATCAGACCCCCGTATCTTCCTCTCCCCCCCCCCCCCTGCTCCAGACAGTAAAGACCGTGTCCGCCCGTCGGGCCCCGACCG
>JBBQML010000336.1:0-5794 GCA_038328885.1 Verrucomicrobiota bacterium
TGGGGCCATTCTCCCTTACTGGCCCGAGATGGATTACGTGGGCGAGAAGCCCGTGGAAACCATCACGCTCCAAATCTACCCGGAAGGCCGGAGCGAGTTCATGCTGTTTGAAGACGATGGCAACTCGCTGGAGTATCTGAAAGGGTCCGTGGCCAAAACCGCGATCCGTTGCGAGACTGCTCAGGATGGTATCACCCTCAGCATTGATCCGCGGACCGGGAGCCATGCCGGCATGACCTCCAAACGCAGTTATGAGGTTCGCGTCCACACCGCCCAGCCCAAGTCGGTCACCGTGAATGGAAGCAAGGTCGACTGGAAATGCGACCCGGAAGATGGCTCCGTTTGTTTCACAGCCACCGATGATCCATCGCGCAAGACTCCGACCCTCGTCACCATTGCGAAATGAACCGACGCATCTTCCTCACCCATACGGCCTGCGCGGTTGTGGCCGCACCGCTAATCGCACCCATCCGTGCCCGCGCTGCCGATCAACCACTCGTGAGCGCGACCCCGGCGGCGGTTCGCCCCTTCATGTCGCGCCTCCAGCCGGCGGTGGCCGGCGGCGGGTTCGAACTGCCCGATCATTGGGTGTGGTGCGGCGCGCCGATTCGCGGCGAGGACGGGCGCTACCACCTCTTTGCGTCGCGCGTGCCGAAGACGCTCGTGTTTCATCCGCACTGGCTCTTCTGCTCGGAGATCGTCCGGGCGGAGTCCGACACGCCCGTCGGCCCGTATCGCCTCGCCGAGGTCGCGCTTCCGCCGCGGGGCGGGGATTTCTTCGACGCGCGCAGCACGCACAACCCCCACATTCGCAAGGTCGGCGACGCGTATCTGCTCCTTTACATGGGGACCAACTATGACGGCCCCACGCCGACGCGGGAGAACCCGGAGGCGTGGCGTTCGCCGCGCTATCTCGCCACCTGGGCGAGGAAGCGCATCGGCCTGGCCACCAGCAAGAGTGTGCGCGGACCGTGGAAGCGCCTCGACGCCCCGCTGCTGGAGCCGCGCCCCGGCGATTGGGATTCCATCGCCACCACCAATCCCTCCCTCTGCCCGCTGCCTGACGGCTCGTTCCTGCTGGCTTACAAGTCGCGCAAGGAAAACCTTGGCAACCTCCAGGTTGGCGTCGCCCATGCGCCGAACTTCATCGGTCCGTGGAAGCGACAGCCTACGCCCTGGCTCTTCCGCGGAAGACCCGCCCACGTCGAGGACCCGTTCCTCTGGTATGAGGACGGCCGCGTGCAGGCGCTGATGAAGGACATGACAGGGGAGATTTGCGGCGAGAAGTTCGCGGGAGTCCACGTCACGAGCGCGGACGGCCTGAATTGGGATTTCAATCGGGCGACGCTGGCTTACCGGCGCGAAGTCCATTGGAGCGATGGGCGCACCACCCGGCAGGGCTTTCTCGAACGCCCGCAACTGCTTCTCGAAGGCGGCGCCCCAACTCACTTGTGCTGCGCCACGGCGGAAGGACCGGGCATTGATCTGAAAGACGCAACGAGGGCCTGGAACATTGTGTTCCCGCTCTCACCGCCCCAAGCCAAATAAGAATCTGAGCCAATGGCACACAACCTATGAAGCCCAATATTCAATCGCCGCTGCTGCTGTCCGTCTGCCTCGCCGCAGCCTCCTTGTCCGCTCTCGCCCAACGGCCGCTGCCGATCCTGACTGACGCCGACGTGGCTCACTTGCGGCAAAGCCTGCCGGCCCCGGCCACCCCCAAGCCCACTCAGCCGCGTCGCCTGCTCATCTACAACTTCACTCGTGGCGTTTTCCACGACGAGGCCATCGCTTGGGCCACGCGGGCGCTGGAGGTGATGGGCGAGCAGACCGGCACCTTCACCACGACGGCGACTGTTGATCCCGGCGTTTTCACCCGGGAGCGCCTTCGCGAGTTCGACGCGGTGGTGATGAACAACACGATGCTCAACGTCTTCGGCCCCCCGGAAGTCGAAGAAGCGCGGATGCGGGCGCTCATTGATTTCGTGCACGGTGGCAAGGGCCTCGTCGGCATCCACAGCGCGAGCGTGTGGGAGAAAGATCCATCGAACCCGACGGAGGCGGAGTTTCGCCAGCTTATTGGCGGCCGGTTTCTCAATCACCCGTGGGAGTCCGAGCCCGCCGCCATTCTGGTGGAAACCCCGTCGCATCCGCTCAATGCCGCCTGGGGTAGTCGGGCTGCCCTGCCATTGCCGTGGCGCGATGAGCTGTTTCAATTCAGCCCGCCCTATTCGCGCGAGAAAGTGCGGGTCTTGGTCAGCCTTAACTTGAGCGAGACGACGGACAAGGGACAACGTCCAGACAAGGACTACGCGCTGGCGTGGATTCAAAGCAGTGGGGCGGGCCGCAGCTTCTACAGCGCGCTCGGTCATAACAAAAATGCCTTCCGAGACCCCGCGTTCCTCCGGTTCCTGCAGGACGGCGTGCAGTTCGCTCTCGGCGATTTGCAGGCCAACACTACCCCCGTGCCGCAGCCGAAGCCGAATTTGGAGAAAGGCTTTGTCCCCATTTTCAACGGCCTGGACCTGACCGGCTGGCGCGGCAACACGAACTATTGGTCGGTGCAGGATGGCTGCATCACCGGAATCACACCGCAAGGCGGCATCCCTGAGAACAACTTCCTTATCTGGACCCATGGCGAGCCAGCGGAGTTCGACCTCAAGCTTTCGTATAAGCTGGAAGGCGGAAACTCCGGCATCTACTTCCACGCGAAAGAACGCGCCCCGGGAACCAAGGGCGAAGCCCTGGTAGGCGTCCAAGCCGATATGTCCGCCGACCACGTCTGGACCGGCGTGGTGATGGAGTATCTGCTTCGCGAAAAACTGGCGGAGCGTGGGCGCAAAGTCCTTTACACCGAAACCGGCGAACGCAAAGACGCCGGCTCCGTCGGCGACCCAAAGGAATTAATCAAGGCCGTGCGCAACAACGATTGGAACGATTACCATGTGATCGTGCGCAGCAACCTGGTGGTGCTGCGCATCAACGACGTGGTGATGAGCGAAGTGCGTGATAGCGATTCGCGCCGTGCCCTCTCCGGGCTGCTCGCAGTGCAAGTGCACACCGGCCCGCCGATGAAAGTCCAATTCAGGAATGTGCGCCTGCGGCAATTTCCAGGTGCGCCGAGGGCACCGTAGGACAGAATAGGACGATCCACGATGCAATGACCACCAAAGCCAAATTCGCACGGTGTCTCATCTGCCATCGGATTGTCCCCTTGACGCCTTTTCTGTCCTGCTTTCTCTCTTCTGCTGCACACGCGCAGTCCATATCACTCTCCACCGACCGCGCGCGGGTCACGGTGGCCGGCATTTCTGACCCGGTTGGTGGGCCGAACATGAAGGTGGTCCGCACGGAGGCGAATGCACACAGACGCACGGTGCTCTATCTCGAAAGATCCGAGCTCGGTCTGCAACCTCCCGCCTTTGGGCGCCCGCCGGCATTGGCTTGGCCCGCCGGTGTCGGCATCTTGCAGCCGTTCACCACCACATGCCTCTCCACGCCCGTTTGGATGCACGGCAACCAGGAAACTGTTTTCACCAACGGCGTACGGCCTGTCCACGGATCGCCTCCTGCCGGCTCTCAACCCCTCTACCGGCTCCAAACACCGCAACCAAGCGATTCCCGTGGCATCTTTGAAATCACCCACCAACATATTTCTATAATCAACTCAACTTACAAAGCCCACCATGAAACTATCCCGGCGCCAGTTCCTCTCCACCGCAGCCTGCGCCACCGGGGCGGTGGCATTGCCAACCGTCATCCCCGCGACCGTTCTGGGGGCCGACGGCCAGGCTACCCCAAGCAACAAGGTCACGATGGGCTGCATCGGCATGGGGGGCATGGGCATTTCCAACCTGAAGGGCTTCGCCGGCCAGGCCGGCTGTCGGGTGATCGCGGTCTGCGATGTCAGCCAGAGCCGGCGCGAGAAGGCCAAGCAGGTCGTGGATGCGACTTACGGCGACACGGGTTGCGCGATGATCGCCGACTGGCGCGAGTTGATCGCGCGCAAGGACATTGACGCGGTGATGATTGCCACGCCCGACCATTGGCATTCGCTCATCGCGACCGCCGCGGCCAAGGCCGGCAAGGACTTGTACTGCGAGAAGCCGATGGGCGTTTCCATTGACGACGGTCAGGCGATCCGTGAGGCCGTCCGCGAGTACCGGCGCGTCTTTCAAGCAGGCACCTGGCAGCGATCCGACCGGAATTTCCGCTACGCCTGCGAATTGGCCCGCAATGGTTACCTGGGCAGGATTCACACCGTGGAGGTGGCCACCGACGGACCCAAGTTCAAGGCGGGCTACACCGGTCCACGCGATCCGCAGCCCACACCGGCCGTGCCCGTCGGCCTGGATTGGAAGATGTGGCAAGGCCCAGCGCAAGAACGCCCGTATCATCCGGCGCGGACCAGTGGCGATTGGTTCATGATCTACGATTACAGCGTGGGTTGGACGGTCAATTGGGGCGTGCATCACCTCGACATTGCCCTCTGGGGCGTGCCAGAGCTCGGCACGACGCCCTTCGATGTCGAGGGCAAGCTCTCCCTGCGCACCGAAGGCTTCACCGACACCGCCAAGCAGTGGAACGTCACGTTCACCTACGCCAATGGCCTGAAGTTGGTCTTCAAGGATCAATATCAGATGCCCACCGGCTGCCGCTTCATCGGCGACAAGGGCTGGATTCGCGTGGATCGTCACTGGGAAAATCATCCCGCTCTCGTGGCCCAACCGGAGTCGCTCCTGGAAGTGAAACTCCAGCCGGAAGCGTTACACCTCTACAAATCTCAGCATCATGCCCTCAACTTCCTGGAGTGCGTGCGCACCCGGAAGGATCCGATATCGGACGTGGACGTCACCCACCAAGCCAGCTATCTCGGCATGGTGGCGGACATCGCGGGGCGGCTGGAGCAGAAACTCAAATGGGATCCCAGGCACGAGGAATTTGTCGGCAACGACGAAGCTAACCGGATGCTGCACCGCCCCATGCAGAACGGGTGGAAGCTGTGATGCCTGCCTTCGCTCATTGAGAGGGTTCTTCGCGGATTATAGTGCGTAAAGATCAAGCTCTCCGCAGAGGAAGAGGATGCGGATTTGGTAGTTGTCGAAGTTCCGAAAGCCTCGGGCCGGGGATTTGAGACTTTAAATCTTGGAGTTCAACCCTTTGGTCACCGCATTAATGATGCGGTGTTCCAGGTACGTCAGCAGGTTGTCCAGATGGCGCTTGAGCATCTGGCCCACCTCGATTGCGTATTCCGACGCATATCGGACACCTGTTCCAATCGACGTCGGACAGTGATTCCGATTCAAAGCGGACACCTGCGTCGGTGCTCACCGAAATTGACCCAGCTCTGCTCATGGAAATTGAGCCGCCTGACGTGATGGGCGTGCATGGGTTTCCTTTTCCAAGGAGGGGGTTTGATGGGTTCCGAGCGGGGGCCTTCCGAGTAGCGGATTCCGAGAGGAAGGGCTCCCGGGTGCGTATTCCGACGCATGTCGGACACCTGTTCCGATCGAAGTCGGACAGTGATTCCGATTCAAAGCGGACACCCGTTCCGATTCAAAGCGGACACCCGTTCCGATTCATGTCGGACAGCGATTCCGACGGGAGATCGGACACTTTTGGGCGGTCCCGGAACAGGTGTCCGATATGGCCCGGAACAGGTGTCCGGTATGGTCCGGAATGGGTGTCCGATATGAATCGTAACGGGTGTCCGATCTGGGCCTGAGCCTGGGCGGTCATCAGGGAGCGAGGCGGCGCTGGATAAATGAGCCGTGATGGCTGTCGGCCGATCCCT
>JBBQML010000337.1:0-5789 GCA_038328885.1 Verrucomicrobiota bacterium
CGGGCCCATGGCTGCCTCGACCAGTTCCATTCGGGCCGTGGCCAGTTCATGGTCGCGGTCCCGCCGGGCGAGTACCACCTCGTGGTCACGCGCGGCCCGGAGTACTCCCACCTGTCACTCCCGGTGACTCTCGGACCAGGAATTACCGCCCCGGTGACGGGGGTTCTGCGCCGGCTCGTCGACACCCGCGGTTGGGTAAGCACCGACTTCCACAATCACTCCACCGAGAGCGGTGACAATACGACCTCCACCGACGACCGGCTGATCAACCTTGCGGCGGAGCACGTCGAGTTCGCGCCCGCCACGGAGCACAACCGGCTCCTGGACTGGACACCCAACCTGGTGCGACTGGGGCTCAGCGATGAGGTTGCCACCGTGCCGGGCGTCGAATTGACCGGCCCGGGTGCGCATCTGAATGCGTTCCCGTTCCAACCGGTGCCGCGGACCCAGAACGGAGGCGCCCCCGCCTGGCAGCGGGACCCGCGTGCCAACGCCGTGGTGCTGCGCGGATTTCAAGCCCCCGAACCCGCCCGCTGGGTGCAGATCAACCATCCCGACCTGATCGAGAACTGGGTCGACCGGGATGCGGATGGCCGGGCGGACGGGGGTTACGCCGGATTGACGCCGCTCCTCGACGCCGCCGAGGTCTGGGGTGGCGGCATCCTCACCAACTGCCCCTACATGGTCTATCGCACCGCCAACGGTCGGGACGCCGTGGCGGCACAACGGGAGTTCGTCTGGTTGCAGTTGCTGAACCAGGGCCACCAACTCCCCTGCGTGGCGGTCTCGGACGCGCACGGCATCCACGGCGCCGGCGTGGGCGGGTGGCGCACCTACGTCCGCTCCAGCACCGATACCCCGGCGCGGATCGATTGGCGTGAGATCGCCCGTCATGCCCGCGCCGGACACAGCTTTGTCACCACCGGCCCCTTCCTGGAGGTCAGCACCGAGGACGGCACCGGTCCGGGCGGGCTGGTCCGGACCCAGGGGGGACTGCGCCTCCAGGTCCGGGTGCAGTGCACCGACTGGCTCCGCATCGACCGCGTGCAGGTCCTCGTCAACGGACGCCAACCGCCCCGCCTGAACTTCACGCGTGCCAGTCACCCCGATTGGTTCTCCGAGGGCGTGATCCAATTCGACCGGAACCTGGCTATTCCCCTCAGTGAGGATGCCCAGGTCATCGTGGTGGCCCTCGGTGAGCAGAGCGATCTGCGCACCGGTTTCGGGACCAGTGGCCAGGCCCGCTGGAAACCCTGCGCCTACCACAACCCGATCTACGTTGATGTGGACGGCCAGGGCTGGAAGCCCAACGGCGACACCCTCGGCTGGGAGTTGCCGGTGCGGCGATTGGACCCCGAGGAAGTGCGGGACATGATCGAGGAACGAACCGCCCGCCGCGAGAAGGGTTCCGTCGGATCGAACGAGCCCCCCGGACGGTTGCCAACGGCCCCCTGAACCGGTGGACTCGGACCGGCATGCGCCCCTCCTTGTCGATCCTCCGCCGGCCTCGCCGGCTCCGTCGCAACCCCGCGATCCGTGAAATGGTCTGCGAGACCCGGCTGGATCCGGCCGATTTCATCGCACCGTTGTTCATTCAGGACGGCGACCGACCGCCCACCCCGGTTCCCTCGATGCCCGGGGTCTTTCGCTGGAGCATCGGGGATGTCCTCCGGGAAGCGCAGGAACTCGCGGCGCTGGGGGTGGTCGGACTGGCGCTCTTCCCAGTGACACCAACCGAACTGAAGGATCCCCGGGGCCAGGAGGCGCTCAACCCGGAGGCGCTGGTCCTGCGGGCCACGCGCGCCCTCAAGGCGGCTGTCCCGGGGAGCCTGATCTTCACCGACATCGCGCTCGACCCGTACACGACTCACGGCCACGACGGCGTGCTCACGCCCGACGGCACCGAGGTCGACAACGATGCGACCGTCGCGATCCTCGCGGAGATGGCGGTGCTCAACGCGCAGGCGGGCGCCGATTTCGTCGCGCCCAGCGACATGATGGACGGCCGCGTCGCCGCGATCCGCCGTGCGTTGGACGAGTCGGGTCAGGCGCAGACCGGGATCCTCGCCTACAGCGCCAAGTTTGCCTCGGCGTTCTATGGGCCGTTTCGGGAGGCCGTCGGCAGCCGCAGCGCCGCGGGAACCGCCCCGTTGGACAAACGGACTTACCAACTCAACCCCGCCAATCCACGCGAAGCTCTGGCGGATGCGCTGCTGGATGAGCAGGAAGGCGCCGATGCGTTGATGGTGAAACCGGCCGGCCTCTACCTCGACATCCTCGCCGAACTCCGGCGGCGGACGCTCCTGCCGCTCGCCGCCTACCAGGTCAGTGGCGAATACGCCCAACTCCACGCCGCTGCGGAACGAGGCTGGCTGGACCTGGCCCGGACCCGCGACGAATCCCTGCTGGCCATCAAACGCGCCGGGGCCGATTGGATCCTCACCTACTTCGCCAAAGACGCCGCCCGCGGGCTCCAGAGCTGACCGCAGGCCCAGGCCGAACGGAGCCTGAGCCTGCGTGGTGCGGGACGATGCGGTGGGTCGCGCGGAGTTCGGCGAGGCACGCCCATCGACCCCCGCCCACCGCTCACCGGCTTACTGACCCTTGATCCGATCCCGGGCCTTCTCCAGAACGCGCCGCTCGCGCTCGGTGAGGCTCTGAATCCCGTGGGCGGAGATCTTGTCCAGGATCGGGTCCACTTCCCGGCGAATGAAGTCCTCCGAGGACTCCTGATCGGCAACGGGGATCGCCGGGGCGGACCCCGTCCGTTCCGGCCGGGCCGACACCTTCCCGGCGGCCACCGTCACCGTCCGTGGGGCCGCGGGGCGGCGGGGCACGAAGCGCTCCCACCACCGGTGGCTGGAGTCATCGAGCACGAACTTCGCGTAGGCCGCGCCGGCGAGCAACCCGCCCAGATGTGCCCCGTACGCGATGTTCCCGGCCGGGAACAGCACGCCAAAGAGGCTGAACCCGAAAAGGATCCAGAACATCGTGATGGACCGCATTCGCACCGGGAAGAAGTAGATCACGAAGGTCGTCTCGCGTTGGGGCATCAGCAGGCAGAAAACCCCCGCGAGACCGAGCACACTGCCTGAGGCACCGACGGTCAGGCCGAAATTCTGGTGCCAGGCCTGACAGCCAATCTCCACGAGGGCCCCGATGAACCCGGCGGTCAGGTAAATCTGCCAGAAGCGCCGGGCCCCCAGCGTTTCGAGCACCCACCGACCGAAGAACCAGAGCCCAAGGGCGTTGAACAGGAGGTGCAGCGGCCAGGGGGCATCGTGCAGGAACTGATAGGTGAAGAGCCGCCAGTACTCGTGGCGCGTCACCACAGCCTGATAGCTCAGACCAAAGTCTCGGCTTAGAGAAGATCCCGCGTAAACCTGCAGGAAGCACTCCACGAGGAAAATCGCCCCCAACACGACCAGCAGGACGATGACCGGCGACCTCCACCCAGGGCGATCGTCGTCCCGCATGTAGTCGCGGTCGTACAGCATGACGATGCACAGTACGGCCGACCCGACCCGATATCAACGCCGGCCTCGGAACCGCCCCCGATCCCGTTGGCCGCGCCCCGGCGCCTCTGGCAGCCTCGCCCATGCGAATCGTGCGTCCCCCCCGGTCTGGCGGGACCCCGACCCCTACACCGAGGAATGCTTCTGGTCCCTGGTAACCTCGCGGGCGCGGCGCCGGACCCTGCCATTGCCCCCCGGGGTGTCGCCCGAGACCCTGCGCGTGGGCTGCGTCGACGGCCGCCTCCTTGGGGGCTGCTGCTCGCTCGTGGCCAGCCTTCTCGGCACGCCCTTTCAGCCCGATTTCAGGGGCACCCTGCTCTTCCTCGAGGACGTCCGGGAGGAACTGCACCGGATCCACCGGATGCTCACGCAGTTCGAACTCGCCGGGATTCTCGGCGGGGTGGCCGGCCTGATCCTCGGCCAGTTCACGGCGGCGGAACCAGAGCTGGGGGAGCCCCACCTGTCGCTCGCGGAGATCTACCGGGAGACGCTCGGTTCGGTGAACGGCCCGATCCTGGCAAACCTGCCCTACGGCCACATCCCCCGGAAACTCACGCTGCCGCAGGGAGTGCTCGCCCGACTGGACGCCGGCAAGGGCCGCTTGACCCTGCTCGAATCCGCGGTGGTCTGACCGGCCGTCAGAGCCCCAGTCCGAGCACATACCTCGCCGCTGACCGGATGTCCGCCACCCGCTGCGTGCCTGCCTCCCGCTCGATGCAGAGATCTCCCTGATAACCCAGCTTCGCCAGCGTCCGAAAGAAGGTCCGCCAGTCCACCTGCCCCGTTCCCACCACCACCTCCTCCCCCCAGGTGCCGGGAGTGGTGGTGCGGTTGGCGTCCTTGAGGTGCACCTGTCGCAACCATCGCCCCAACCGCTCCAGGGCCTGGATCGGGTCCCCTTTGTCATAGAGGAGCATGTTCGCGGGGTCGAAGTTCACCCCCACGTTGGCCCGGTCGAGTTGGGCGAGGAAGCCGTCCAGGGTTTCGGCCGTCTCCTGGCCGGTCTCGAGTCCGAGTTGGATGCCCACGCCGCCGAACAGGTCCGCCACCTGTCGCATCCGACCCATCAGCTTCACGAAGTCCGGGTCCGCTGGCTCGTGAGGAAGGAAACCGGCATGGAACGTCACCAGGCGCAGCCCGAGTCGGGTCGCCAACGTCGCCACCGCCTGGATGTTGCACCAGTTCCGGTCCCAGGTGGCGTCCGGTACGATGCCCCCGGTGCGGCGGATCGTTTCCAGGGTGGTGTAGTCCTCGCCCACTGTCCCGAACATGCCGGAGGCCAGGGCGATCCCGGCCTCGGCGAGCCGCTGCGGAGCGTCGCCCCACGTATCGGGTTCGTCCCGCAAGGGGTCCAGGGCGAGTTGAACCCGCCGCACCCCGGTGGCCAGCAGGCGGTCGACCAATTCCGCCGGCGAGGAGGGTTGCAGTGACCAACTGCAGACGGCGAGACGGGTGTCCAGAAGGCTCATGCGCCGAGCCTGCCCTGCGACCAGACCCGGGTTCAAGATCGGTGGCCTCCGTGTCGGTGGCCTCCGGCACCCCGGGTCAGCCCCGCAGGCTGACGCCCTTGAGCCTTTCCACGAAATCGGTAAACCCGACCGCCTGCGCGCGCAGGCGCCCAACGAGTTCGGCGTCCTTCAGGCGGCCCGCTTCATCGAGTTGCTCGAATACCCGGGGGATGAACACGCGCTCGGGGTAGAGATGCGCGTTGCGATACCCGAAAATGGCCTGAAGTTGCTCCACCGGCCGGAGCGCGCCCCACATTCCGGCCGCCAGCCCGGTGAAACAGACCGGTCGATGCTCGAAGCTCTCCGGAAACTTGAGCAGGTCGATGAAGTACTTCAGCACCCCTGGCACGCTCCCGTTGTACTCCGGGGTCACGACATGCAGACCGTCGGCACGCAGCACGGCCTCCGAAAAAGGGGCGAACGCCGGCGGCTTGTCGGCGTACGCCGCCGGGAGGAACACCTCGGCCGGCAACCTGGCCAGGTCGATCACCTCCACGTTGACCCGGGTCTCCCCATAGAGGTCGATCACCTGCTGAGCTACCTTGCGTGTGTTGCTTCCCGGCCGGTTCGTTCCCACCAGTATCGCGATCATCAGGTGGCAGAATGTCCGAGGTTACCGCGACTGCCAATCGCTTCCTGCACCAGGACCCCGGGACGGCGGCCCCTGGAGCCTCCAGAGCGGACCGGCTTGCGGCGCCCCCCCCGCCCCGGCACACTCGCGTCCTCGGGATTTTTCCAGTCATGAGCCCCCGTCGTACGCCCCCCC
>JBBQML010000338.1:0-5782 GCA_038328885.1 Verrucomicrobiota bacterium
ACATGGCGACCAACAGCGCCGGCGCCGGCGCGATCCGCCTGCCGTGGTCCAAGACCGAACCCACGCGTTACTTCCGCGCGATGCTCCCCTGATAAAGGCCCAAGGAAAGGGAAAGTTAAGGAGACCGTGGGACGACTCCCGAACGCTTTTCCGCGTGGAAGTTCCGCGCGACGGGGCACACTCCCTCGCATGTCCAGTTCCGAGTCCCTCCTGCGCGTTGCTTCCATCCAGATGGAGAGCCTGCCCGGCGACAAGGCGGCGAACTTCCTGAAGCTCGAGGCCCTGGCCGTTCAGGCGGCGGCCCGAGGCGCGCGGCTGGCCGTGTTTCCGGAGTGTTGCCTCACCGGGTACTGGTTCATCCGCAACCTGACAGTCGATCAACTCGCCGCCCTCGCCGAACCGGTGCCCCACGGTCCGCTCACGCGGCGACTCATCGACCTGAGCCGCCGGGTCGGGATCAGCCTCGGCGCCGGGTTGGTCGAGGCGGCGGACGATGGTGCGTTCTACAACACCTATCTGGTGGCTTTGCCCGACGGCTCGTGGCATCGCCACCGGAAGATCCATGCCTTCGAGCACACCGCCATCCGCAGCGGCGCGGAGTACACCGTCTTCGACCTGCCCGGGGGCTGGCGCGCGGGCGTGCTCGTTTGCTACGACTGCAACCTGGTCGAGAACGTCCGGCTGACGGCGTTGCTCGGCGCGGAGGTCCTCCTGGCGCCTCACCAGACGGGCGCCGTCCGGAGCCGCAACCCGCACCTGATGGGGTTGATCGACCGCCGGCTTTGGGACGATCGCCTCACCGATCCGGAAGCCATCGAACGCGAATTCCGCGGCGAGAAAGGACGGGGATGGTTGATGCGCTGGCTGCCAAGCCGGGCGCATGACAACGGCCTCTTCCTGGTCTTCAGCAACGGCGTCGGAGTGGACGACGACGAGATCCGCACCGGTAACGCGATGATCCTGGATCCCTACGGCCGGATTCTCGCCGAGACCGGCAAGGCCGGTGACGACCTGGTGGTGGCGGATCTGGATCGCGGGCTGCTGGCGGACGCCACGGGGCGGAGTTGGATTCGCGCCCGCCGTCCCGAACTTTACGGGCCGCTCACCGTCCCGACCGGCAACGAGTGCGAAACCCGGAAGCTCAAGTTTGCCGAATGAATGCCAGCGCCGGGAGCCCTCGGGCGGCCCCGGGCCGGTGACCTCTCCGTCGAACACTCCCATGAAAGCCATCCGCTTGATCCTCGCCGTTCTGGTCTCACTCGCCACCGACCTCGTCGCGCAGGAGCCGGGACCCGCCCCCGGTCCGGCGAAGCCATCCCCGGTGCGCGAGGTCATCGTCATCGTCAAAACCCACTTCGACATCGGCTACACGCACCGGGTCAGGGAGATCGTCCAGCACTACCGGACCGAGATGATCGACCGGGCGATGGATATCATGGACCAGTCGAAGAACCTGCCGCCGGAGCAGCAGTTTGCCTGGACGGGTCCAGGCTGGGTCATGTCCAAGGTTCTCGACGACTGGGAAGGGCAGACACCGGCCCGGAGGCAGCGGCTCGCGGAGTATGTCAAGGCGGGCAAGTTCCGTTTCCACGCCTTGCCGTTCACGCTGGAATCCGATGCCTGCGAACCGGAGGAGATGGCTCGCGGCTTTCTCTTCACCTCCAATCTCTGTCGCCAGCACGGCATGCCCCTACCCCTTTCCGGCAAAATGACCGATGTACCGTCCCACGGGGGAGCCCTTGCCACGGTGCTCGCCCATGCGGGAGTCCGGTTCATGCACATCGGCTGCAACTGGCCGAGTGGGTGCGTGAGCACCCCGGGTCTCTTCTGGTGGGAGGGACCGGACGGCTCCCGGGTCCTGACCTTCTACTCCAACACCTACGGAACCTGCGTTCCGCCCTTCCTCCCACGCTGGTACGGTGATCGGGATCCCCTGATCGCCCGCAGCCTGGTTCCTCCCGCCGAATGGGTCCATCCGGTCTGGCCGGCCATCATCGTGACGCCGGACAATTCCGGCCCGCCCAAAGCCGAGCAGATCCGGGCGCTGTTTGTGGACGCGGCGAAGACGCTTCCCGGGGTCAAGGTTCGCATGGGGACCATGGATGACTTCGTAGAAGCCATGCTCCGGGAAAACCCGGAACTACCCGTGGTCCGGGGAGAGATGCCCGACACCTGGGTCCATGGCATCATGAGCGATCCTGGCGGCATCCGACTTTCCCGCGAGGTCCGGCCGCAACTCGCCGCAGCCGAGGCTCTCCACGCCCAACTCGGCTTCTGGGGTGTGCCACAACCCTCGATAGCGAAGGAGGTCGCGCTCGCCTACGAGAAGTCCCTGCTCTACGGCGAACACACCTGGGGCGGAGCCGCCTCCATCCAGCACTACGGCGAGGCGTTCGATCGGCTTGACCCAAGAACCTACGCCGACCTCGAGGCCTCCTGGGAGGACAAGACCGACTACATCCGCGAGGCCTCGCGCATTTCCCGCCGCATCATGGAAGGCAATATCCGGGCGCTGGCGGGTGCCGTGAAGCATGACGGCCCCTGCCTGGTGGTCTACAACCCCCTGCCCTGGGTGCGTTCCGGCATGGCACGGATGGGCGACCAGGACGTGTTTGTGAAGGATGTGCCGGCGTGCGGCTATCGTACACTCCCCCTGCCACCCGTGTCCCCGCACCCCGTGCCGCGCCAAACCACCCGACCCGCCACCCTCGAGAACGCCTTCTTCAAGCTCACCCTCGATCCAGCCAGGGGTGCCCTCACCTCGCTGGTGGACAAGCGGAACGGACGTGAGTGGATCGAGGCCACGGAGTCAGCCGGTGGGGGCAGTTACCTCAACGAGCGCTTCACGTTCGAGCAAACCCTCCAGTACGCGCTGGCCTACCAGGACGGTCGCGCGTTCGGCTACGGAGGGGCGAAAGAGGACTGGCCGCACCCCGGTATGCATAAGCCCGGAATGATCTCCGGGAAACAGGTGCCCTACCGCGCCGCCACGTCGACCGGAGGGATCGCCTTCGTCGAGGCGGACACCGCGCGCATCGAGTGTCCTGCCGACCCGGTCCGCCACCTCCCCGCCACCGTCCTGCGGATCACGCTACCCGAAACCGAGCCCTACATCGATCTCGAGCTCACCATCCAGCACAAGGCCAAGGACAACTGGCCGGAGGCCGACTGGCTTTGCCTGCCTTTCAAAATCGCCAGCCCGCAATTCCGCGTCCACCGGCCGCTTGGTATTATGAACCCTGCGACCGACATCCTGCCCGGCGCGAACCGCGACCTCTTCACGGTCGGCCACGGAGTCACCCTCACCGGGATCGATGGTCAGGGCATCGCCCTCTGCCCGCTGGATCATCCCCTAGTGTCTCTCGATCGCCCCGGGTGCTGGCAGTCCTCAAAGGACGCCGCCGGGTTCACTCCGACCCGGCCGATGGTGTACGTGAACCTCTACAACAACCAGTGGAACACCAACTTCCGGTACTGGTATCCGGGCACCTGGAGTTCGCGCGTCCGGTTGTGGACCTTCGACAACCGGACCCCCGCCCAGGCGATCATGGCCACGCCCGCTCTCGAAGCCCGCAACCCCCTGCTGGCCTTTCCCGCCCCCGGAACCGGGGATGGACTGCCCCCCGCACAGGCGGGCCTGACGGTCTCCCGCACGGCGACCATCGTGACCGCCTTTGGGGCCAACCCCGACGGTGAAGGCACCCTCCTGCGCCTGTGGGAGATGGGGGGAATCACCGGCGACCTCACGTTGTCCCTGCCCGCCGGCGCGAAGTTCGCCTCGGCCCAACCGGTCAACCTCCGGGGCGAGCGAACCGGGAAGCCACTCGCCGCCGAGAGCGGCAGGCTCACCTTCAAACTGGGTGCGTACGCCCCGGCGAGCCTGCTGCTCCAATAGCCGCGGGCGAGCAGGCTCAGCGAAGCTGCCTTAGCGGTCAACTGGAACCGTCCTGAAGAGGAGGCTGCGTGGGCGCACCTGCAGCAGGCTCGGTAGTTCTGCTCCCCTTTCCGTTTTCTGACTCCCCACGGAGACGAAGGTGCGGTCCCTCCGGCCACACGCCGTGGCGAGCACGTCCAGGTGATCGGTCTCACCGGACAGTCCGCAATTCTTGATTATCGCGACTTGCCCCATTGTTTCCTTCCCCGTTCTGGCGCACCTCTTGCACCGTGCGGGGGTGGCCGCGTCCTTCAGGCTTGTGGGACTGATTCCTCGCGGCGTGCGCCGAGTCGTTCCCAAGTGCGTAGGGAGGACGCCGACCGATCTCGAGTATCGCGGCGTGCGGGTCTTATCGAATCCCTCCGGGGTTCAACGACAACGCCGGTGTCATCTCCGATCTTGAAGCGTGCCACCATGCGCTGAAGTTCCTCGGCCAGGGTGGAGAGCGCCGCCGCGCTGGACAACACTTGGTCGCTTCCGGTGGAGATTTCGCCGGCCGCCTCGTTGACGGTGGCAATATCTCTCGCCACCGACTGGGATACTGAGGAGATCTGTGCCACGCGCTGGTTGGCGTCCTTCACTCCCGTGGCCGCCTCCCCCACGTTGCGGGCGATATCCTTCGTGACCGCGGACTGCTCTTCGATCGCCATGGCGATGGTGTTGACGATTTCACTCACCTGTCCGATCACTTCCGTGATTCGGCTCAGGTCTTCCAGGGTGCCCGCGCTTGAACTCTGGATGCCTCCAACCTTGGTTTTGATATCCTCGGTTGCTTCCGCCGTCTGCCGCGCCAGTTCCTTGATCTCGTGCGCCACCACGGCAAACCCCTTGCCCGCTGCCCCGGCCCGTGCCGCCTCGATAGTCGCGTTCAGGGCCAGCAGTTTCGTTTGATCCGAAATGCTGGTGATCGTTTCGGTCACCTTTCCGATGGCCTGCGCCGCCGTGCTCAACTCCTGCATCCGACCCGTGACCCGTTGGGCCTGCTGGCTGGCTTCGGACGTGATCAGGCGTGCCTTCTCCGAAGTCGTGGCGATGTTCTCGACGGTGGATGTCATCTCCTCGGTGGCCTCGGCCACGGTGGTCAGATTCGTGGCCGCCTGCTCCATGCCCGCTGCCATGGAGATGGAGTTGGCGCTCATATCAACCCCGACTCGAACAGCCCCTGAAACACGTGTCCCCGACACCGGTGCGCCCAGTTGAACCGGACCGTGTACGCGGTCTGCAGCCACCTCAACGTCCCGCTCAGGTCTATCCGCCGACACCTCACCAGCAAGTGGTAGTGGTTGTCCATGAGCACGAAACCGTGGACCTCGGTCCCGAACCGTCCCGGCAGCTCGGCGGCCTGACCCAGGAATAGCCGTCGATCCTCGTCAATCCGGTAGATGGCCTCCCTGCCGTTTCCCCGGCTCACCACGTGGTACCAACCGCCCGGAACATGGATCCTCAAGCCCATGACCGTACCTTGTCCTCGCCAGTCCTGCCACGACGTGTCAAGTGTCGTGGTTTGATCCCAGATCCCATTGTCTTGCGGACGACACGCCGAAGCGCGCAAGCTCTTCGAGAAGCTCATTCCCCATACCACACAAGTCTTCACGCGGTTGGACGGCATCTCGCTGGACGAAGTGTCGCCGGAGAACGAAGGGGATGACGGATCGATTAAGCACTCGAAGACGCGAACGAAACAGCTCAAGCTATGAAACCAGTAAACCGGACATTACCGCAACCGTCAATAGCAAGCCGTAGCAACCGCTCGCTATCCACAAAGCTGGCGCTCTTAATCGCGGCGGGCATTTTTGCGATCAATCTGTTGGGAACCTTTGTCGCTTATTACCTGGCGAAAGGACTAGC
>JBBQML010000339.1:0-5779 GCA_038328885.1 Verrucomicrobiota bacterium
CTGTTGGGCTGGGAAGATCAGGCGGGCATGACAGACGGCGAACTCGAGACTGTCGAAACCGGGGACCCGGAACCCGAGATCCCGGAACTGGAGGGCGCCGCTGAAGGAAGCGGCAGCGGGTTGGAATTGGACCGTGACCGCGATGGGATTGGTGGGGGAGAGGGAGATCGCGGGGCCGAGCTGACCTGGGAGTCCGGGGGGGGTGGCCAGGGCGAGGGCGTGGAGTTGGCTGGTCTGACCCTGTGGGGAGGCGAGAAAGTTGGTGAAGATCCGATTGGTGGCGCAGAGGCTCGTGCGGAAGAACTCGGGCAGGAGGAGGGTGCCATTGGTCAAGGCCACGGAGATCGAGTTGGTGTGGGACGCGAGGCGGACGGCGGTGTTGGTGACGAGCAGGTGGAAGTTGGTCCGGTTGAGCGTGGTCGGGAGCGGCGTCTGGCGGGCGAAGAGGCCCGCGGAGCCCCGGAAGGTGAGCGCGCCGTCGGGTTCGGCGGTGGAGAACTCGAGGCCGAGACCGCCATTGAAGAGCACGAAGTTGTCATCCAGCCGCCAGTCGAGGCCGCCCGCCTGGGTGTCGAAGTGGAGTCGGCGGGCGTTGAAATCGTAGCCGACGGTCACCGCGAAGAGGTTGGTGGTGGTGTCCAGCGGGACGGAGAGTTGGCCGGCGCCGGTGACGGACTTGAGGCCGGCGAGCGATCCGGCGACCTGGAGGGACGTGGTGAGACCGAGGCGGCCGAACGGCAGGGGTCCACCCGTGGCGGCGACGATCTGGAAGGAGCCGTCGGTGCCGATCGTGGCGTCGGAGATTTCGAAGAAAGCCTTCTGGAAGTCGGGGAACTCGAGCCGTCCGCCGAAGTTGCCGGTCCAGACCTCCGTGGTACGATCGAAGACGATGCCGCCGAAGGCGCGGCGCACTCGGAGTTCGCCGGGAAGCCGGACCTTGAAAGCCTCGAGTCCGGCGGCATCGGCGAGGGTGGAAAGCGTGTCGAGGACGCGATCCGACGCCAGGATGGTGGCGGCGAACGACTGTTGGTGGGCGGTGCGGAGGGCCGCGGGCAGGGAGGCGCCGTAGTCGCGGAGGGTGCGATTCAGCACGAGTCCATAACGATGGAGGAGCCACCAGGCCCGCTGGAACTCGGCCGCCGTGGTGAGTTGCAGGGTGAGGTCGTTCCAGGACAGGCGGAGATCCTCCACCAACGGATCGCCAGCCGGGAGGGTCCGGACCACCCAGGCGGTCAGGTCCGCGAGCGACGACGCGAGGGATTCCGCCTCGCCGAGGCGGTTCACCAGGAACTGCGGGTCGACGAGCTTCTCACGCAGTTGCTGGACCTGGTGGCGGACGAAGGCGTCCACGCGCTCGCGGTACACGGCGTTCGCGGGGGACAGTCCGCCCAGCAGGGTTTCGAGGAGGACGAGCGAGTCGCCCACGACGCCGCGGCGACGCGACATCGCGAGGCGTTCGCCATCCACCTCGAGGTCCCGGCCAAGGTCGCGGTCGAGACGTCGGACGCGGTCCTGCTCCCGCTTCTCGCGCCGCTTCTCCACGGACTCCCCGAGACGCTCGAGCTCGTCATCGGAGAGTTGGAGCACCGCGGGAGCGAACGCCCGCAGCTGGTCGTCGAACAATCCGTCAGGCGGGGAGGCGTCGAAGCTGCGGAGGTCGGTCATCTGCAGGACGAGTTCGTATTGGCGAAGGGGGTTGTCGGCGGGCGTTTCGGCCAGTTCCCCGGACCACTGGGCGAGCAGGCGGTCCCGGAGGCTGAGGCGGGCGGTTGTCAACGCCGTCGCGAGCGCGGGATCGGCGCCGAGGATCTCCGCCTGTGCCTCAAGGTCGAGCATCAGGAACATGCGGTACTCGATCTCGTCGGAGGGAAAGCCCTCGAAGAGGGCGGGATGGGCGACCGCCGCGGTGGTGGGATCGAGTCCGAGCTGGATGAGTTCGCGGGGGAGTTGGCAGGCAAGCAAGGCCCTGCCTTGGGCGCTGGGATCGCCGGCGAGACGGAGGGCGTCGACGCACGGGCCGGTGCCAGGAATCGCGCTGTTCTGGGGAGCGGGATCGCAGGCGTCGCCGAGCCCGTCGTTGTCGGCGTCGGGCAAGGGTTGGCTGCTCCAGAGCGAGGGACAGTTGTCGGTCGCGTTCGGGAGGCCGTCGTCGTCGAGGTCGGAGAGCCCCGAGCCGAAGCGCTGGCCGAGGGCGGCGAGGTCGAGCAGGACCGCGATGTGCCGGGAGGTCTCGGCGAGGGTTTCGGGGGGGTGCGCCTCGAGGTGCTTCTGGAAGAGGAGGGCCTCGGCGCGGGTTCCCTCCTGGACTATCGCGGTCAGGGCGGTGAGGTCGGGGCCATCGGTCAACAGGTTGCGCTCAACGGCCTCATCGAAGGCGTCCGCGTTGCGGCGCTGGAGGGCGAGGCGTTCGATCTGGAGTTCGAGGAAGCGCTGCTCGGTTTCGAGGGTCTGGGCCGCCAGGGTGGCGTCGTCGTGGATGGTCTGGAAGACCTCGCGAAGACTGGCGGTGGTCAGGGCGTGACTGCGGTTGAGGTTCTGCTCGACGGCGAGCAGCACGCTGCCGGACCAGGCATTCAGTTCCGAGAGCGGCAGGGTGATCTGGGGGGGATCGAAGTCGGGCGGTTCGCCGAGGGCCTGGAGCCCGGGAGCGGGAAGATTCCCCGCCTGGCGGGCGAGTCCTTCGAGCGCGGCGTTCATGGATCCGAAGTAGTCCAGGTAGGCTCCGCGGAGTCCGTCGTCGGCCGCGGCCAGGACCTGGAGGTTCACCGCAGGACGCAGGAGGGTGAGTTCCTGGAGCAGTTCGAACCGGAGATCGCGGGCTTCGAAGCGGAAGCCGTAGAGCGGGTCATCATAGAGGATCCGGGTGGAGAAGCTCATGCCGTTGGGCAGCGCGAGGAGGCCCTCGCCGTGCAGTCGCAGGGGACCGGGGGCCCGGAAGGAAACGGTCAGGGGTTGGCGGCGGGAGATGCCGAGGGTGACGCCCCTGAATCCGGCGGAACCATGGACCGCGAGGTCGAAGGCGCCGGTGGCATCGAACGAGGCGTTCAGGACCTCGAAGCGCCCGTCGAACTTGGGCAGGGCGAGCCGTCCGCGAAACGCGCCGACGAGCCAGCCCGCGTGACGGTCTCCCATGGCGGCGCCGGCGGCCTGGTCGATGACGAGGTCGCCGGGCAGCAGCAGATCGGCGACGTCGAGCGGGGAGAGGTCGCGTCGGGCGCGTTCGGATTCCCAGAGCGCGACCGCGACGTCACGGGCGGCCGCGAGGACCGGGATCGCGCGCTCGAGGTGGAGGCGACGGCGCGCGGCGTCGCCGGCCGTGGCCAGGCGCCGGGCTTCCCCGAGGAGCAGACCCCGGGCGCGGTTCAACTCCGACCAGGCGCGCTGGGCTTTGGCGACCTCAGCGCTTCGAGGAGGGCGGCGTAACTGGTGGTTCCGGCGGGATCGCGGGCCCGGAGGAGGGCGGCGGCGGTCGCCTCGTCGAGGGCGGCGTTGAGCGCAGCGAGATCCTCGGCTGAACCGGTCAACTCCCCGCGGTGAAGGGCGGCGGCGGCGCGGGCGAGGGCCGCGCGATGACGTGCGGCGGAGGCGAGGTCGGTCGCGGCGGCGGCGGAATGGCCGGTGTGGCTGAGAAGTTCGCGTTGCGGGGCCATGGGCAACGCGGGGCCCACGGCGGCGACGGCCCGATGACCCCAGGCGTTGAGCACGCTGACGGACGTGTCGAGGTCGTCGGGGGGTTCCGCGAGGGCGCCCGTCTCCGGATTTTCGGGGATCGGTGCCGCGGCCACCGCGCTGGCGCTGACATTCAGGTAGGCCAGCCCCAGTGCTTCCAGGCATCCGGTGGCCCGGGTGAGGGCGACTGGATCGAGGCCGGGCAGGAGGCAGGCCGCCGGGTCGTCGGGAAGGATGAGTTCGGCGAGGTTGCCGATGAGCGGCACCTGGACGCTGTCGGCTAAGATCCCCAGGCGGTAGAGGGGATCGTCGAGTCCGATGTCGACGCGGATGCGTCCGCCGCCGGGGAAACGGATCTCGCTGCGGTTGTGCCAGCCCATGGAGCCGTCGGGCCGCAGCGTCAGCCAGCCGGGATCGGCGGGGCCCAGTTGGAGTTCTGGAGCGGTGGCGCCACCGCCCGGCCAGGCGTAGCGGCCATGGTACGGGATCCGGACTTCGGCGATGCCGGCGAGGGGGAGGAGGTGATCCGGGTAATCGCCGGAGCGCGGGGGGAGGGGGAGGTCGGTGAAGGCGTAGCGGCCGCCGCGGATGCCGGTGTCCTCCAGGACGCCGGCATGCCAGCGGAGGTTGAAGCGGTCGAAGACGCGCAACGGGACGCCTTCGCCGGGCGGGATGCCGAGGAGGGTTTCGAGGTCGGCTGCGGTGAGGGGGCCGGTGGGGAGTTCGAGCGGGGTGGTGCTGACGACGCGGACACCGTTGTCGATGGCGGTGAGGGTGCGGGTCGGCGGGGCCCCGTGCAGGCCGGGTTGGGCGGCAACGAGGCGGGTCGGGTCGAGTTGAAACGCGGTATCGCGGCCCAGCCGGATCTCCACCTCGCTGAAGCGCAGCACCTCGCGGCCGGCGGAGACGGCGAGTTGCGAACCGAGGGGCAGCTTCACCGCGAGGGAATCGCGCTCGGAGACGGCGCCGCCCGGGAGGAACTGCAGGGGAGGAAGTGGACCTGGGGAGAGGGGGATCGAGGAGCCAGCGATGGGCCGACCGGAGGGATCGAGGGCAAGGAAACGGCGGGCCGCATCCGTGGGTTGGGGGGGTGCCCGTTCGAGGGTGGTGGTGTTGCCGAGGGAATCCGTTGCGCGGACGCCCACCCGCGAGGAGGCGGCGACCTGGGCGTAAGGGACCTCGAGTGACCAACGATCGCCCTCCCGCTGTCCCGGACCGAGCAGTCGGTCTTCCACCAGGAACAGCACCTCACGCACGCCCGACGGGTCTGTGGCCGTGACCGTCAGATGGACGGGCGCCGTCGTGGTGACCCCGAGGAGATCGGCGCGGAAGCCGGCGAGCACCGGTGGCTGCTCGTCCGCAGCGGGGCCGGTGCTCCGGAGTGCGACCCGGTAGAATCGCCGTGCCGCGCCGGCGGACAATTCGTCGATGGCGGTGACCGGCCCGAGGGCGAGTACGCGGGTGACCGGCTGCCAGTCGGGGCGCTGCGCGCCATCGAGATTGCTGCCGTCCCAACGCTGGAGCTCGTAATTGGAACCTTCGATGCTCTGCCACGCGATGCGCCATCCGCCCGGCTGCGGTTCGGGGGGAAGCAGTCGGAGGGTCTCCGCTGGCTCCGCGTGGGCGGTCGCGCCGAACGACAGCGCGTGGGCAAATGCCAGCATGCTCGCGAGCGCGATCCAGTGCGTGCCAGACCGGGGGGCTCTCGGGGCAATCATGCGACGATGCGTCGCTTATTTCTTGCGAGGGATGCAAGCCCTTTTGGCGAGACTCTCGGCCGGGAGTGTCCACGGGCCGCGCTACTCCTGTCGGCGGGTCGGCGGTGTCCCGGCGAGGTGGCAGGCCACGGTGTGCCCCGCGTGCAGCGCGCGGAGGCTCGGGGCTTCGATGCGACAGCGGGCTTCGGCGATCGGGCAGCGGGGATGAAACGGGCAACCGATCGGCGGGTGAAGCGGGGAAGGGACGTCGCCGCCGAGAAGGATGCGCGGCCGCTTGGCAACTGGGTCCAGCACGGGCACCGCCGAGAGCAGGGCCTGGGTGTACGGATGTGCGGGTTGCGAGCAGATCTCCCGTGCGGGTCCGAGCTCGACGATGCCGCCGAGGTACATCA
>JBBQML010000340.1:0-5778 GCA_038328885.1 Verrucomicrobiota bacterium
TTGCTGCTGGCCGCCGGCCGACTGCTTTCCACACTCGCCCTGGCTCAACCGGCCACCCCACACCGGGCGGTCACCGACGCGGGCGGCGGCAACCTCCCGGGCATCACCGGTTTCGAGCTCTTCCGGGAGGGAGTCTATTGGTGGAAGAGCGGCGGCCAGAACAACGATGTCACGCAGCGGGAAGGCACCCTGGCGGTGAATGCGGCGCTCGGCATCCGGCCCCCGCTGGTCACCCTGGGGCCGGTCTCGCGCTACCTCGGCCGCGGCTTCAATTTCAGCATCGACGGGGCGGTCCGCGACGACCAGTTCGTCTATTACGCGGCCAACGGCTACCTGCGCCGAAAGCCGCTGAACTCGCAGTTCTCCGATGCCCTCGCGGATTCGACCCGGTTCATGGTGGAACGTTCCCTTGGGTTCCCCCCCCGCTTTGAACTGGGGCCGGTGGCGGCCAACGGTGCGGTTCTGCTCTGGCGCGGGAACGTCTGGGGATCCTACGCCAGCGGAGGTGAGTTCACCATCGAGCGTCCCAGCGGGCTGACCAGTCTCCGCTTCTTCTCGGCCGCGGGCGGTCCGGTGAAGCGGATGGAGGCGGTCGAGGTGCTTCAGGTCAACGGTTCGCGCCTCAAGGATTCGTTGCTGGTGCTCACCCAGGACCGCCTGCTCTATCAGTTCGATCTCGATCCCTTCAACGCCACGCCGGTCCTGCTCGCTCGGAACGTCTGGGACTTCGCGGTCCGCAACGAGTCCACGATGGGCGGGGGCGGGGGCGGGGGAATCTTCATCGGCCGGAACTACACCACGGCAATCTACGCCGCGGTGGGCGATCTGTCGTCGACCCGGCTCAGCGGCCGGCTTCTGCGGATCTCGGCGCGCGACCGGAGCACGTCGGTGGAGTATGACACGAGGAGCACGGAGCTCCAGGTCCGCGGAGTGGCGGCCACCGCCGATCGGGTCTACCTGACCGTCACGCCCCTGCGGTGCGGGGGTGTTTTCGGCTGCTCCTTCGACAACGCCAATGCCCAGATCCTGAGCCGGCTCGCCCCCGCGAACAGTGACCTCGTCTTCGGGGCTTTCGGTACCATCGTCGACAAGCTCACCGCCGGCGGCTCCCTCGAGGGCTTCAACCTCCGTTCGGACAGGCGCTGGCTCTACTGGATCACCGGCGACCACATCTGGCGGGTCCCGGCGGACGCCAAACCGATTGCGCGCGACTTCGAAGTCCTGGGCCTGGAGGTCGTGCAGACGACGCAGGATTTCGACAACTCGACCCGACTGGTGGCAAACAAGCCCACGGTCGCCCGGGCCTACGCCCGGCTGGCCCAGGACACGACCGGGGTGGGTCGCTACGCGGTGAACGGCTTGTTGCGCGGCTATCGCGATGACACCCCACTCCCCGGCTCGCCGCTGTCCCCGGTCAACAACCCCACGATCACCGCGACCGGCAACCTCGGGACCCTGCGTTCCGGAGTGGACAACGGGTTTCTATTCGAGTTGCCGAAGGAATGGATCCAGCGCGGCCGGTTCCGGGTCGAATTCACGGTCAACCCGGCCATGGGCGTGCCCGAGACCGGGCAGAATCCGCTCGGCAACAACACCCTCACGTCGGGCGCCCTCGAAGTGGTCCAGATGGGGTCGCCTTGTCTCGTGCTGGTGCCCATCCATACCTCGGCGCCCAACTACGACCCGCGCGACCCGGCCTCCGGGTTCGGGGACATCCTGGTGCGTGCGCAGTCGCTGCTGCCGGTGGATCACTTCCGGTTCGTGTTCAAGGGCGACCGCATCAGTCGGCCCGTCCCGAAGATCAAGATCTCCAAGTTCGGCATCCCCTACCCGGCGATCGACTATGAGCCCTTCGACGTCTCCGGCGGTTTCGATGACCCGCTTTCCTGGCTGAAACTCTATTCCGCCTTCGAGAGCAACCCGCGCGACTGCGGGGATACCCACTACGTGGGCACGGTCCATTGGCTGGCGAACACTTCCTCGGACGGATCGACCGCCCTGGGGCTCGCCACCCGCCCCGATTCCGGGGTGGCGGAGGACTTGGTCGTCAAGATGGAACCGCCCGGTGCGGTAAGCGGGAACGCCGCCTGGAACGAACCGCGCGGGGGCGAAACCCTGGCCCATGAACTCGCCCACAACTACACGCTCCGGCACATCGATCAGACGATGTCCCCGCTCGCGTGCGGCGGTGGACGCCCGCTCCGCGCCGGGGCGTATCCGCTGGATGGGTGCACCATCGGGATCGTCAACGCCGCGAGCGTGACGGCGGAACTCGCCGACCGAACCACCCAGTTCGGCTTCGACCCGCTGACCTGGAACGTCATCAGCCCGACCAACGCCGCGGATCTGATGTCCTATCGGAACGTCACCTGGCTGTCCAAGCCCTCGCTCGACGGACTCATCGACCACATCCCGGGGTTCGCGGCACCCGCCGCCCGGCATCTGGCCGGCGCCGCGGATGCGCCCCTGCCTGCGACCGTGGTTTTGGTCAACGGCACCCTGGACCTCCGCGGGAACACCGCCGTGTTGCGTCCGTGCTACCGACTGCCGGCCACCACCTTCGACCCCGAGAAGGTCTCGGCGTCGCTCAACGCGCCACCGGTCGCCCACGACTGGAGGATTCGCTGGGTGGACGCGGCCGGCACCCCGCTGGGTGAGTTCCCACTCCTCTGGGAGCGGAGCGAGGACGGCGACGGGGGGCGGTCGTCCTTCGTGCAATTCATCCCCGATCAGCCGGGCGCGGTGCGCCTCCAAATCCTCGAGGGCGCGCGACTCGTCACCGAATGCCAGCCCAGCGAGGGTGCTCCCACGGTCAAGCTCCGGGATCCGGTCGCTGACCTCGACAACCATCGTCTGGCGGTTGAATGGGCGGGCTCCGATGCCGAACAGGACCCGCTGGTGTACACCGTGCAGTTCAGTGCCGACGACGGCGCGAGTTGGTCCACGCTCCAGGTGGGTTACCCCGATGAGAGCTTCGTGACCAGCACCCGGCTCCTCCCCGGGGGGGAACGATGCCGCCTCCGGGTCATCGCCAGCGACGGCTTCAACGGCGGCGTCGCCGAATCGGCCCCGTTCACGCTGCCCCACCATGCGCCGGACGCCGTGCTGAGCGGTATCCAGGATGGTGCGCGGCTGCCGTTCGGGAGCATGACCGAGGTAACGGCCGCGGCTTACGACGCGGAGGACGGCAGCCTGGAGGCCGGCCGTCTCCAGTGGCGGCTCGAAGGGGGCGAGGCGCGGACCGGGATCGGGACCTCGTTCCCGCTACGCGATCTCCCGCCCGGATCCTACACCCTCGGTGTCGTCGCCACGGACTCGGACCAGGAAACCGGCCAGGCCACGATCCGGTTCGAGGTTGAGCCCCTCGAGATTCTCGAGGCCACGGCCCCGGTCCTCGACGGCGATTGCGGTGATGCCGCCTACGCCGGGGCGCCGCTCGTCCGTTTGGCGTAGGTCGGCGGCGGGTTCGTCCACGGTCGCATGATCCACGCCAACGGCGCCCTCCATGCGTGCGTCTCCGACCTCCTGTTCAGTGGATCCGACACCATGCCCGCCACGGTCGGACTTCGCGTGGACCGGCGTGCGGACCGGGGCATTCCTGCGCAGCCCGCGGACCTGCCGGGCTTCTTCGTCGACGAGTACGGGATCCCTTCCGAGCGGCTGGGGGACGACCTGGCCGCCGCCGAGTCGGGGTTCGTTGCTGTCATCAGCCGCGGGGAATCGAGTTGGAGCGCCGAGTTGCGCATCCCGGACGCATTGCTCGGGGGGTGGGACCGACCAAGCCCGCTCTCGCTCGTCCACGCCAACCCGACCGATCCCGCGAAGGATCAGGCCTGGCCTCCGGGTGCGCTCGGCGCCCAGCCGGAGAGTTGGGCGCCGGCCTCGCTGGGACCGCCACCGGCGCGCGCCAACCGACCGCCCGTGGCCATCGCGAGGGGCCCCGCCAGCCCCATCGCGCCTGCCGGCGACCGTGTCTACCTGGACGGCACGGGGAGTTTTGATCCCGATGGCGAGGCCGTCACCTTCGAGTGGACGCAGACCGCCGGTCCCTCAGTGACCCTGGACGATCCGGCGGGGCCAGCACCGTCGTTCGTCGCCGAGGGGGTGGCGTTGGAGAGCGTCCTCCGGTTCCGGCTCGTCGTGCGCGACACCGCGCTCGAGAGCGAGCCTGCGGAGGCGAGCGTCACGTTGGTCCCGCTGGCCGTGCCACCGGAACCGGACGGCACGGGCGGGCCGACCGGAACCGCGCTCCCTGGTGAGGGACTGAGGTTCACCCTGCTCTGGCCCGGCTCTCCCGGCGACCGATGCGCGATCCAGGGGAGCGGCGACCTGGTAAACTGGGAGGAGATCGGGATCACCACCGTCGACTACCTGGGGCGCCTCGGGTTCACGGGCGAGCCTCCCGATCAGTTCGGACAGCGGTTCTATCGCGCGGTCGCGGCGCCCCTGGCGATTCCCGAGGATCCCCGGGGCGCGCTTGCCTTTGACGGCGTGGATGATTTCGTGGAAGTGACTCACCGCGCCGCATTGAACGCGTATCCCCTCACCGTGGCGGCCTGGGTGCAGACAACCCGCAACGAACCCGTGGTGGACGGCATCGTGTGCAAGTATGTCGATGGGTCCTTCAACGGCTACGGCATGTTCGTTTATGGGGGGCGGCTGCGGGCGTTCTACTTCGGGCCACCCGGCAGTCAGATCTGGGGTGGAGGCCTGGGGCTGGACGCCGGGGTGATCGCGGATGGGCAATGGCATCATGTGGCCCTGGTGGTCGACGCCGCCGGCGGGCGCGTGATCGTGGACGGTGTGCAGAGAGCGGCCCTCCCCTGGGTCGGCATCCCGGGGGCGCCGACCACCACCGCGCCGCTGCATCTCGGTCGCTATCACACCTATCCGAACACGCTGCTCGGCAGGCTGGACGAAGTGGTGCTTTGGAATGCCGCCCGGACCACGGCCGAACTGGACCTCCTGCGCGGCACGCGGGTGAGCGCGGACGACCTCCCCCATCCGTTGGGACTTTGGCATTTCGACGAACAGGAGGGCCTGTCCACCGTGGACTCCACCTCGAACGGCTTCCTCGGCCTCCTGCGCGGGGGAGCCAGTTGGGTTCCGTCCGAAGTGCCGAAGCCTTGAGAACCTGTACGGGACTCAGACGAACATTCCTGCCAGGCGCTAGCGCGAGGCGTCGAGGTAGAGTTCCGCCAACTGGCGCCGGAAGAACTTCTCCCGGTCGGGGACGTGCCGACGGAGTTGCTCGAGGGGCAGGGCGCCATGTTGGAAGCGGCGCTTGGGATGCACCGGGAAATCCAGGCCGAGGACCTGTTTCATCCCGCGGCGGATGACTTCCCCCTTGAGGGCGTAGAGCTTCTCGTGATCGTAGCCGGTCAACTCGATGAAGGGGATGCCCTCGGCGATCTCGATCACGTGGGGCCGGGTGAAGGGGCTGAAGCCCTCGAAGCCGAGGTGGCGGGCCGGCGCATAGGTCCGGGCGTAGCTCCGGCTCAGGCCGCCGCTGTAGGTGAGTGAATGTTTGATTTTCCCGACGCCCCAACCCTCCTGGTAAAGCATCTGGTTGTGGACCACCGAGCGGATGGTGAGTTCCGGGTTCTCCTCGATGGGATAGTCCTTGAGGTTCTCGTCACCCCCGTCGCCATCGGCCAGGTGTCGCCAGTCAGGGTAGCGGCTGCGAATGCCCCGGAGGAGGGCGATCAACATGGTGGCCGCCTCGATGTCCAGCGGCTTGTAGTCCTCCACGATGCGCACCGCTTCCGCGGGATCGAG
>JBBQML010000341.1:0-5765 GCA_038328885.1 Verrucomicrobiota bacterium
CGGACGGCATCCTCCCGCAGCGGACCGTTGTCCAGGGTCAGGAAGGTCTTCCCGTAGCCCGCGGATCCGCGGACGTTGGGGTGGAGCACCGCGACCCCCATCTCCTCCAGCAGGTAATTCCAGCGTGCTTGAAAGCTGGGCCGAGACTGGCTCTCCGGCCCGCCGTGCAAGTTGACGAGGACGGGGCGCGGACCGGGGAAGCGTCGGGGATCGGGACGATAGAGAAAGCCCGAGAGACCCAGCCCATCGAACCCCTTCGCCCGGATGAGTTCGGGTTCCGCGAAGCGCCGTGGGCTCACACCGCCCGTCTCGCTGGCGGTCCAGCGCGTCAGGCGTTTGACCCGAAAATCGACGGAGCAGACCTCGCTGGGGGACCGGGCGGAGCTCAGCGTGAAGGCGAACTCGCGGTACCTCGGGTGCCAGCGCAAACCGGAGGCCACCCCGGCCGGCAGCACCGGGACGTCGAGTGCCCGTCCATCGCGAAGGTCCAGGGCCCGGAGGACGCTGACCCCTTCCTCATTGGTCAGGTACGCCACCACGCGCCCATCGGGGGAAAGGTCGAAGTCCTCGACATCCCCTCCTGGCTGCGGGCCGAGCGCTTCCCGGATCCCCGTGCGCAGGTCCAGCCGGACCAACCGCTGGAACTCCCCGGCCTGATCGGTGGTGATGATCAGGGCCCGTCCATCGCGGGTGAACCGGGCGCCCCCCACCGCGCACCTGATCGCGCCGCCCGGCATCAGGAGACGTCGTTGTCCGGTCGCGACTTCCACGAGGTGAAGCTGGCTCTCGTTGATCGAGACGACCGAGAGCAGCACCAACCAGGCGCCGTCCGGGGACCAATCGAGAACCACCCATCCACCCCCGGGAAGCTCCGCGAGCGGACGATCCGTGCTGCGATCCGTGGGATCCATCTGGTACAGGTCCGTGTCCCGGCCATTGCGCCGGGTGGACGTGTAGGCCAGCCGATGCCCACCGGGGGACCAGCGGGGAGCTGAGTTCCGGGACTGGCCATCGGTCAGCAGGGAAGTCACACCCCGGTCCAGGTCCAGGCGGTACAACTGGAACGTCTCTGCGCCCCCCACATCGCGGCGAAAGACCAGAAACCCGCCGGACCCGGGATGAAACGTGCCGTCAGCCACCGGCTCCGGTTCCGTGGTCAGCCTCTCACGAGGGCCTTGGGGGAGGCGAAGGAGCTGGAGTTGGACGGTATCCTCGAGCCGGGTCGTGAAGAGCACGTCCCGACGCCTGGGGTGCCAATCCTGGAAGGTGGCCGCCGGAAACGCGAGATACCTGCCCGCCTCCCCGCGCAACCGTGCTGGAGGCTCCGGAAACCCATCGACCACGAGATTCGCGGGCACCTCGGCCACGGAGGTTGCGACCCTCCAGAGCCCGATCATGACAAGGGTGAAATGGAGGCAACGCATGCGATCTCCTGGCCATCCTGCCGATCCTCGTTCCCACGGCGTTTCTCTGGAGCCCGTCGGAGGTTGTCAACGCTGTTACGCCTCGACCCGCCGCCGCAGGCTTGCGTGGCGGCGCGGAGGCGCGCTTTAGTCTGCACGTCGTCACCATGTCCGCCCGCGCCCTCGTCGTCACTCCCACCTACAACGAGCGCGACAACATCGCGTCGCTCGTGTCGCGGGTGATGGCCCTCCCGGTCAGCGTCGAACTGCTGATCGTGGACGACAACTCGCCGGATGGCACGGGCCGACTCGCGGACGAACTCGCCGCCAGGCACCCGCGCTGCCACGTGCTGCACCGACAGGAGAAGGACGGCCTGGGTCGTGCCTATGTGGCCGGTTTCAAGTGGGCGCTCGCGCGCGACTTCGAGTTCATCCTCGAGATGGACGGGGACCTCTCGCACGACCCCGACGAGGTTCCCCGGTTGATCGGCGCGGCGGCGGACGCCGATCTGGCGCTCGGTTCCCGCTACCGTGACGGGATCCGGGTGATCAACTGGCCGCTCAACCGGCTGGTCCTGAGCCTGGGGGCGGCCTTCTACGTCCGGGTGATCACCGGCATGCCGTTCTCCGATCCCACCGGCGGCTTCAAGTGCTTCCGTCGACGGGCCCTGGCCGCCCTGAACCTCGACGTCGTGCGCTCCAACGGCTACAGCTTCCAGATCGAACTGACGCACCAGATCTGGCGGCGAGGCATGCGCGTGGTCGAGGTGCCGATTGTCTTCACGGACCGTTTCCACGGCAAATCGAAGATGTCCTGGCACATTGTTCGGGAGGCTCTGACCATGGTCTGGCGGCTATGGTTGGCGCACGGCATGCACCGGCGCCCCGTGCCGACGCACGGCCGATGACGCTGCAAGTCGCCGCCGCCGCGCCCGATCCCGGCACAGCCGGCGAGCGCTCCGTGCGGCCGCTCAGCTCGCGTTCTTGCGGTAGAACTGCTTCTCCCAGGTGGCCTGTTTGCCCCGCGCCTCACGCAGGAAAGGCGCGAGGCTCGCCAGGTTCAGGAGCCAGTCGTTGAACCCGCCCCAAGGCCGCTTCAGGGGCCTCGCGAAGTCCACGAAAAGCACCACCCGATAGCCTTCGGTGTCGTTCCACACCTCGTGGTTGTAGGTGTCATCGAAGACGAGGCACTTGCCTTCCTCCCAGTGGTGGATGCCATCCGCGATCCGGATGCGGACCTGCTGCCGGGGCTCGGGGACCAGGAGCGCGAGATGCAGGCGCAGCACCCCGACGTAGGGCCCGCGGTGCGGCGGGATGTGCTTGTGCGGGGAAAGGATCGAGAAGAACGCCGTCTTGATGCCCGGGATCAGCCGCAGGATGCGCATGGTCTCCGGACAACGACGCGCGTTTTCCGCACAATCCATGCCGATGCCGGTGAGAAAGAAGGTCTTCCATTGGTCGTCCTTCTGGATCAGGCCCACCTCCTTCACGATGTCCTGGAAGGAGGGAATCTGATCCCGGAACTTCATGACCTCGTCGAGTTCCGCACGCACCTTGCGCCACTCCGCCTCCACCCCGTTCACCCAGGGAAAGTGGGTGTTGTGGTAGACCGGCACATCCGGGATCAGCGACGCCCTGGCCAGTCGCGCCTCGAACGCGTCGGCCACCCGGGTAAGCAGTTTCCTGCCCAGGGTCCGGGGGGGGTTGAGCCGATAGGTTCGATCCAGGATATTGGCCGGAATGCCGGCGCCCGAAAGACTCGCGTTCATGACAGAAGCAATTGCCGCGGAGGATGTCCACCGGTCCCCGGAACACCAAGGAAGAAAGCGGAGGCGCCGACCGCGCGACCGCGCGACCGCGCGGTCTTGGGTCCCTTCCGGTTCGGGGAATTGACGACTGAGGATTGTTGATTGAGGACTGGAGACTGGCCGAGGCGCCCGGCGCGGCTGGCGTCCCCCCCCAATCGGCAATCTCCAATCGGCAATCTCCAGTCCCCAGTCACCAATTTCCGGCCGCCGGCAACCCGTGGATGCACCGCTGCCGCGCGTGCCCGCTTCAGCGACGGAACTTCTTCACCCAGGCCACCAAAGCCTCGAGTTCCGCCGGCGTGAACCCGTCCTTGAAGGCGGGCATTTTGGCGTTGCCCGACGGATCGCGGATCCCCTCGGTGATCTGCCGCCGGATTTCGGCGTCCTTGAGCCGACTCAGAGTTAGGTCCCGCACCCCGAGCTTTCGCGCTGCCGGGCTGCGGGCCTTGCCGTCCGGGCCATGACACGGCGCGCAGTTCTTGAGGAAGAGCTTCCGCGCCTCGGGTGCAGGCGCGGGCTCGGCCCCGCGAGCGCTGCCGGTCGCCCACAGGAAGACGGCGACGGCGCAGGGCAGGGCGGAACCTGAACTCAACATCGCAGTGCCTGGGGCGGTGGGGCCGGATCAAACCTTGGGATAGTACGGGAGCTGCCAGGGCTTCCGGTACTCCACCCCGATGAGCCGATCCGCCTCCTTGTCGCCGATGACCCGCTCCTTCTCGTGGTCCCAGTAGATCTTCCGCCCCGCCCGCAGCGCCACATTTCCCAGGTGCGCCACCGTCGAGACGTGGTGACCCACCCTGAGGTTCTCCACCGGTTGCTGCCGCGACTTGATGCAGTCGAGGAAGTTGCGGACGTGGGCCGGCCGCGCGTCGCCGCTTCCGGCGAACTTCTTCGGCTCGTCGCCGTCCTTGCGGCGCTCGCTCTGCACCTCATAACCGGCGTCGGTGAGGAACAGCGTACCCTTGGATCCCGTGAACGAGATGCCCCAGGGACGGCCGTTCAGCCCGATTCCGACACCGTTCTTGTGCTCCCAGATCAGCAGGTAATCGGGGAACTCGTAGACGGCGATCTGGTTGTCGGGCGTTTCCCAAGCCTCGTCCGTGTTCAGGTTGCCTCCGCTGGACATGACCGACTTCGGCGGCTGGGGACCCTGGGCCCAGAGCATGATGTTGATGAGGTGCACCCCCCAATCGGTCATGAGCCCGCCGGCGTAATCCCAGAACCACCGGAAATTGAAGTGGAACCGGTTCGGGTTGAAAGCGCGCTTGGGCGCCGGCCCCAGCCACCGATCGTAGTCCACGCCGCCGGGGACCGCGGCGTCCGGCAGTTTGGGACACGCCGGCAACCAGTCATGAAAGGCCCAACCGCGCACGAGGGTCACCTTGCCGAGTTTCCCCGACTGCACATAGTCCACCGCCTCGGCGAAATGCTTGCCGCTGCGCCAGTGCGTGCCCATTTGCACCACACGGTCGTGGCGTTGGGCCGCCGTGATCATCGCCCGACCCTCCCGGATGCTCGTGGCCAGCGGCTTCTCCACGTAGACGTCCTTGCCCGCCTGGCAGGCGAGGACCGTGGGCAGCGCGTGCCAGTGATCGGGCGTCGCCACCAGCACGCAATCAACGTCCTTGCGCTCGAGGACCTCCCGGAAGTCCTTGGTCGTCGCCGGCGCCTTCCCCCGCCGCTGCTCCACCAACTTCACGCCTTCCGCGATCATCTTGTCGTCGATGTCGCAGATCACGGGACATTCGACTTCGGGATTCAGGAAGAACGTGTCGAGGTCCCCGCGGCCCATGCCGCCGGATCCGATGACACCCACGCGCACTTTCTCACTGGCGGGCGTGGTTTGCCCGAACGCGCGCGAGACCACCAGGCCGCCATACAACGCCCCCGCACCCAGCGCCCCGGTGCGGAGGAAGTCGCGACGATGGAGGGCTGGCGAGGTCGGCGACGAAGCGGCCACGATCGCATCGGCAGAGGCATTGGACTTGGGGTTCATGGAGTGGGAGGCGGGTAGGATGGAATGAGTGACGCGGTCATCTGAACCCCGCTCTGCCGGAGCTTCAAGCCCGCCGTCAGCAGTGCTCGTTTTCGATTCGGCGGGCGGATTCCTGGAAGGTTCCGTTGCATCGGAACCGCCTCTGTGCACCTCCGGCTCCCCGCTCCCCACTCCCCACGGCGCCCAGCGCGCCCAGCGCGCCTAACGCGCCTAACGCGGCATCGCGCGTATGAATTCCGGCGTCGTACCGCAGCAGCCGCCCACAAAAGCCGCACCCGCGGCGAGCAACTGCGGCACCACCGCGGCGAATTCCGCGGCCGTCGTACGGTAGACGGCCCGGTCGTCGAGGATCTCGGGCATGCCGGCGTTGGCCTTGATCCAGATCGGCCGGTCCGTGACCCCCTTGAATCGGCGCACCAGTTTGACGAAGCCCGCGATGCCCTGGCCGCAGTTGGCCCCGACCACGTCCGCTCCCGCCTCCACCAGCGCCTGTGCCGCCTGCTCCGGCGTGACGCCCATCATCGTGCGGTCCTTCTCGCGCCCCGCGTCAAAGACCAT
>JBBQML010000342.1:0-5759 GCA_038328885.1 Verrucomicrobiota bacterium
GGTTAGCGGGGGCGCGAGCGCGGATCTCGGTGCGTATCAGCAATACGCCAATCCGTTGAGGGCGGGGATTGCAGCCGGTGTTCGCGTGGCACCTTCGGTCGCACTTCCGGCTTGGCGCGACGCCGCGGATCATCATTGCCAACGGGGACGGGCGGCGGGTGCGGCGTACCGCACGCTGCTGATTGCGCTGCCGGCGAGGCTCACGCCCTGGGGGAGCATTGTACCGGGCGATCCACTGTGCAGACCGGCAACCCTGTCAAGCCATTTATCAACATGACCGAAATGGGTGTCGGCTGGGTCATCTAAGAACATGACCAGACACGCGAGTCCTTTTCTCGTTGTCGTATGGTGAAGTCGATCCGCTAGGGGTCGCGCCCGAGCGGAGATCCAAGGCCGATGCGACGGGGCTGGCTCCGAAGAGATCGGCGTCGAACCCTCTGATGTCGCTGTCAGAGGGTTCGGTTTTTGTGAGTTTGCCTGCGGCCACATTTCTTTGGTGAAGTCTCGGAGCGGAGGCCTTGGATAATGAACGCGAAGTCGCCGGGCTGCTTTTGCCCGGCTTCCTTATTGACTGCCCGCCTCGCTCTTCCGTTGCGCCACACGGATGCCGACGCCACCACCCCGACGCCTGGCTCCTGCCGGTTCCCGCGAGTTCTTCGCCTCGGTCGCCGCGAAGAGCCGATCTCTTAACTCCTCAATGCGTCTGTGGAGCGCCGCCACATTCAGGGTTTCGTACTGGGCTTGCAGACGCTTCCGCGCCGCCTGGGAGATCTGCCCCGACCTCATCAACCGCTGGAACGGAGTCCGCGGTTCGTCGTACTTGCGATGGATCTTGCCCCCCACCCGGGTCTTCTCTACCAGCTTGATCGTCGGCTGGAAGAAGTTCTTGTACAGCGTCACGGACTGATACAACTCACGCAGAATCGCCAACTCGCCGGCCGTGTCCAGTCGCCGGTACCCCGCCACCTTCCGGACATGCGTCCAGTTCCGCTGCTCCACCCAACAGTTGTCGTTCTTTTGGTATGGCCTCGACCGCGACATCTTGATCCTCGCGCCCTTGCAGTACCTCCACAGCAGATCGTTTATCATGCCACTGTCGTTGTCCGGGTGGATCTCCCGGATCCGAAACGGTAACCGTTGCCGGACCCGCTCCATCCCCTCTTTGGTCGCGGCCTGGGATCGCCCCATGATCGCCTCCCCTTCCCACCACCCGCTGGCAATATCCGCCGCCGAGAGCGTATGCGCATATTCTCCCGCCGTCGACCGGCCGCAGTGGAACACATAATCCAGTTGCAGGTTGCCGACCTCTGTGGTGTCCCACTCCGAAGCCACCTTCACCGGCACCTTCTGGTACAGCAGCGGATGCACACTGGGGTTACGGTTTTGCCGGAGACCGCGCACCTGCTTTTCTCGTTCCAGCAGCCGGTCGATGCTGCGCGGCGAAATCGCCTCCAACTTGGTCGCCACCGCATCACTGCAAACCAGCTCCCGGGCTCGGCGAAGCCGCGCGACTTCCTGCCGTAGCGCCGGCGCCAGACGCTGTCCACACGGGTAATCGAACAACTCCCAGACCTTGATCAATGCCGCCTGCACCTCTCGGGTGTAGGCCCGCTTGCGTGGCCCCCGCTTCTTCTTCTGCTGCTGGACCGCGGCTGGATGGGCCAGCTTGCCGATCAGCACCTTCCGGTTCAGCCGCGTGCGCTTGCCTGCCTCGTTTAGGAGCCGGGTCTTGGTCTTCTTATCCGCGTTCCGATATTCCTCCCGAACTCGGGCCAGGTACTGCTCTCGTGAGTGCATGTCCATCCTCCGGCCCAAACGGGCCGCGATGCACTCGCGCTTTCGGTCATATTCTTAAATGGCCCAACCGATACCCCTACGGTCATATTTTAAGCGGCAGAATTCGCGTCCTGTCGGTAACAAGTCAAGTTGTCCGCTTTTATTAATTCGTGATCTGTCCGCTTTGTGAAACAAAGCGACGCGGCCTTTAGGCCGCCGCCTTGGGTTTTGCTTTGGAGTTGGCCTTTGCTTTTGCTTTGATCTTCAACCCCGTAGAACCAGCAGCCGGCGCGGTGGGGAAGTGGGAATCTCGCGCCTTTGGCGAGATTTCCAAGGGAGTGTGGGAGCCGGTGGAAACCTGCTTTTGGTTTTCGCCGGCTTCCATGCTCCCGCCTTTTCCACGGCGCTCTTCCGTTCGCGTGCTCGTTATTTTTCTTCCATCCCGATCATAGTGCCCCACCACGTGGGGTCCGTACCGGATCGACACCGTCTCATCCAGGTGTTCGTGGATCGTTACCGTGGTCCCCGCCAGAGTGTTGCGGAAGCGGGTCTTGTCGATTTGCCAGAGGCGACTCCCGATCGCCACCGTGTTGTCCTTGCCCACTACTCGCTCGGTCTGCACCGTGAAGATCCAGTTCAGATCGCTCCGGCTCGTACGCCGGAATGCCGTGCCTTTCTCCGCGGCTGGCGTACTGAATTTCTCGTTGAACTCCACGATGTATTGCTTTCTCAGAAAGGCGTTGGCGCCCTCCACGCTCCTGATCCCAGCCAGCCGTAGTTCCTGGGGTAGGCGCCCCTGCCACGTCCCAAAGCTTCGCTCCGACCGTCCCCGTGCCTGGGGCGAATACGCCGCGATCATCTGCACACCCAGCTCCTTCATCGCCCGCCCCACTTGCGTCGGGCGGCTCTTATCCACCTTCTCGCCCTCCTTCACCGTCACAAAAAAGTGGCTCCCCCGGTCGCTATACAACGCACAGAATAGGCCCTTGTTTTCGATTACTTCCCGCAATCCTGCCATCACCGTCCGCGTCGATTCCTCCTGTACCAACTGCGCGTAGTAGATCTCGCTGGTAGCGTCGTCCAGGATCACGATGAAGTCATACCAACGGTCGTCGTTCAGCCATTGATGCTTGCTGCCGTCGATGTGCAGCAGCATCCCCGGCAGTGGCCGCCGCGGACGCCTCCGGCGGTGTGGCCCCCGCTTGTGCCGCTTGGCCACCAGGCCGGCACCTTGCAACGCCTTCTGCACCCACGTGTAGCTCAACCGGATGGCGTGCTTGTCCGCTAGCTTTTCATGAAAGTGCCGAATGTTCAGATCGTAGTACTCTTCCCGATATAGCCGCAGCACTTCTTCCGCGGTCGCCAAGGGTATCCGTTGCGCACTCTCCTTGCCCTTCCTCCGGTCGGCCAGACCGGCGTAGCCATCCTTCTCCAATCGCTCATGCCACCGCCGCATCGTCCGATCGCTGACCCCGATAATCTCGGCCGCTGCCCACCAGGTGATTTTCTTGGCCATGGCCTTCAGCAACACGTCTTGCACCTTCATCATCCGCTCCATCTCCGCGGCGGAGTACTGCTGGGTTTCGTCCACCACCCAGCATCCCCCGCGACAGGCAAAGCGGACAGATCACGTGTGAACTCGACCGGACAACTCACATACTAGCGACATTGGGCATTTATATACTTGACTCACCGGGCATTCCAGTGTAGACTGGAGTTTTGGGTGAGTCAACTACGCAATTCGAGCCGAAGACGCTGGTGGAAGCCATCCGGTTCTTCTCCGATCCGGTGACTTGCGAGAAGTACTTTGCGCAGCGACGGTGGCCGGATGGCCCTGTCTGTCCCAAGTGCGGCGGCAAACAGCATTGCTATCTATCAACCCGCCATCTGTGGAAGTGCCGTGCGTGCAAGAAGCAGTTCTCCGTCAAGGCTGGCACGATCTTTGAGGACTCGCCAATCGGGTTGGACAAGTGGCTCCCGGCAGTCTGGTTGCTCACCAGTTCTCGCACAGGCGTAAGTTCGATGGAACTCCACCGCTCTCTTGGAGTCACCCAAAAGACTGCATGGTTCATGATGCATCGAATCCGGCTTGCTCTTCAGACTGGATCGTTCAACAAAGCCGCTGGACAGGTTGAAGTCGATGAGACGTTCATCGGCCAGAAGGCTCGTAACACCTGAATCCGGCGCATTCGAGCCTCTCCAGTTGCCGCCAAACGCTGTATTGACATGCTCGTGATGCATGTTGTAGAGTTTCACGAACCCCTAACCGACGGTTAGGGATTCGTGAAATGCCATATTCGCCCCGGAATATTAGAATCGCTTGTAATCATGCGGGTCTGACGCACTACGGCGGGGTCTACTTCTTCCACGAATTTCTACGAGTGCTGCAACTGCGCCATTTTCTGGCCACTCACCTCACCTACCCCAGACGCAACAGCCGATACCATTTGTCCCAAATGATACTGGCCCTGATGTACCCCATCGTCCTGGGCTTGGATCGCTTGGAAACCGCGTCGTTCTTGCGTTCCAACGGCACCTTTCAATATCTCGCTGGCCTGCCCGGTTTCCCCGATCCTCAGACTCTGCGCCGATTCTTACACCACGCACCTGAAGCATTCTGGCAGCAGTTGCACCGCGTCAACGACAGACTGCTGCAGACTTTCATCCACTTGCCCGCTCGGCGATCCCGATTGATCTTCGATCTGGACAGCACGGTGGTGACCGTATTTGGAAGTCAGGAAGATGCCGCCGTTGGCTACAATCCGCGCTATCGCGGCAAGAAATCCTATGACCCGTTGCTCTGTATGGAAACCAATTCATCCTACCTGTGGGATGCCGAACTCCGTCCCGGAAATGCCGGCACCTGGGATGGCAGCATCGAAGTGCTGGACACCACCTTCGCAAACGTTCCGCCGCAGATTCGCGAACTGCGCGTTCGCGCCGACGCGGGTTTCGGATTCGATCCTGTCTTTGCCAAGCTCGAAGATCACCGCGCCCAGTATGCAGTGACCGCTCGCTTGACCTCGGCGCTCAAGCGGCTGCTGCCAGGTCTCTCCTACCAACCCGTCAATCGCGACTGGGAGATGGGCGAGTTCGAACACCGTCTACATGGCTGGCCCCAAACCCGCCGTTTCGTGGTGGCGCGCAGATTCATTCAAAAAGAGGAAGCCGAGACTACGCTGTTTTCGATGGGCCGCTACGTCTATCGTGCCTGGGTCACCAACATGTCTGTGACGCCAGCAGGAGTCTGGCATTTCTACGACGGACGTGCCGGGATGGAACCCAGGATTCGCGAACTGCGCGAAGACTTTGCGCTGCGCAAGGTCCCCACTGTGTCGTTCGCCGCCAATGCGCTCTTCCTGGAAGTCGTCCGCCTCGCTTACAATCTGGTGACGGCCTTTCAGCGAACGTGTCTGGATGAAACTTGGCAGACCCTCACTCTTCAGAAGCTGCGCTACAAGCTATTTCTTATTCCGGGCGAACTGACTCGACCACAAAACCGCCCGGTACTCAGGCTCAGGCCCTCACCAATGATAGAGAATCTCGCAGAAACGATACTCGCCAGGACCTCAAGCTTGAAGTCCATTCAGCTCTGAAAAGCCATCTTCACGCCGGATCCAAGTATAAGGCTCTTGCCGAGATCGGACGCGTTCACAAAACGGTTCATATTTTGAAAACCTTGGACAGCGAAGACTACCGTCGAAGGATGGTGCGCGAACTGAACAAAGGCGAAGCGTCGCATGACCTCTCGCGATTCCTGTGTTTTGGAAAGGAAGGCGTGTTGCGAGGCCGCGAATTCGGCGACCAAGTGCATACTTTCAGTTGCTTATCGGTGTTACACAATGCGGTTGTTGCCTGGAACATGCTTCAGATGAACGAGATCGTCAAGCAGTTGCGCGCCGAGGGGCACCAGATTGATGACGAGACGCTGAGCCACGTCATCCCGCTGATGCGCAAGCACATCAATCCGTTTGGCCGCTACC
>JBBQML010000343.1:0-5747 GCA_038328885.1 Verrucomicrobiota bacterium
CAGGGGGGCGCTGAGCAGGCCGCTGCGGGTGGTGGCCCCGACGAGGGTGAAGCGGGGGAGGTTTAGTCGGACGCTGCGTGCGTTCGGTCCCTGGTCGATGATGATGTCGAGTTTGAAGTCCTCCATCGCGGGGTAGAGGTACTCCTCGATTGTTTTCTGGAGTCGATGGATTTCGTCGATGAAGAGGACGTCACCCTCCTCGAGGTTGGTGAGGAGGCCGGCCAGATCGCCGGCTTTTTCGATCGTGGGGCCGCTGGTGCCACGGAGGTTGGCGCCCATGGCCCGGGCGATGATGTTGGCGATGGTGGTTTTTCCCAGTCCGGGCGGACCGCTGAGGAGCAGGTGATCCAGGGGTTCCTTGCGGCGGAGGGCGGCCTCGACCGCGATCTCCAGGCGCTCCCGGATCTTGGCCTGTCCGGTGAAGTCCGTGAAAAGCGACGGCCGCAGCGTCACCTCGAGCTGTGGGTCGGGCTTGCTGAGGACGTCGGTCACCACGCGCTCGGACATGCCCGGAGGATTCGGGGCTGGGGGGAACGGGACAAGGCGCATTTGCGGCAGGGGAGGCTGGGGAACCGTGAAAAACGCCAGGCACGCGAAAAAAAAGAAAAGAGCAGGGCGAGGGTTGACGCGCCGGGTAGGGTTCGGGGGCAACCGTATGAGTGCCCTCTCGAATTCGTGTGGCGGCAGTCCCGATCCCGTGCGTTGGACCTCGCGGCAGAGTCTGGATCGACAGGCGGTGATCTGGATCGCGGGGGTGGGTTTGCTGGGCGTGCTGGCGCTTCGCAGTGCGGAGGAACCGGCGAAGGCACCGGTGGCGGCCGATGGCGCCGGGTCCGGCGCCCTGCCGGTGGGCTGCCTGGTGGCGTTTGCGGGTCCCGCCGCCCGGGTGGCCGAAGGGCAGGGGTGGATGCTGTGCGATGGTCGCGAGCTGATGGCGCGGGATTTCCCCGCCCTCCAGGCGGCGATCGGCGAGGTCTGGGGTGGCGACGAAGGCAGTGGCACATTCCGGTTGCCGGACCTTCGGGGGCGGTTTCTCCGGGGTGCCAACCTTTTGGCATCGGGCCCGATGCGTGATCCGGACGCGGGGTCCCGGATGGCCGTGGCCGCGGGCGGGGCCGTGGGTGATGAAGTTGGCTCCCTGCAAGGGGATCTGGCCGGGCCGCACACGCATCCGTTGGCTGGGGTCGCGGATGCGATCGCGACGGGTTCGGAGGCGGGTTGGGTGCGCTTCTTCGGGACCAAGCTGCCCGACGAGACGGCGCCCGTCGTGCATCACCCGGGAGTGGTTCAGCCAGGGGAGGGAGCGGAGACACGGCCGGTGAACGTCTCCGTGAACTGGCTCATCCGGGTGCGGTAGTGCCCCGGTGCACCAACGCGGTGATTGGGGACGATCGAGGACTCGTGTCCGCGGCGGCGCTGGGCGTCAGCGGTTCATCCACCAGAGCAGACCTCCGAGGAGGGCGGAGGCGAGGATCCCGACCACGATGGACCAGCGGAACACGACCTTGCGCTTGACGCGATTGGCGCGGGTCATTCCGGGCAACAGATAATAAAGACCGTGCTTTTTGCGGCGGCTGCCGAACAAACCCATGTGGCGGACCCCTTTCAAACCGGGCGAGGGCCTGGTGTCAATGCGGCGCTCAGCGCCATCGGATCTCCGTCGCTCCCGCCGACACCGCCACGTCGAACGCCTGGAGGCGCAGTTCCGCGACGAAATTGGAGGGGATGGGCTGGCCGTTGAGACGAACACGGACCTCACGCTGGATGCCGCGCAGGACGACGCGCCAGGTGCGGGTGTGTCCCCGGTAGTCGCCTTCGGTGGCTCCGAAGCGCAGCCGGCCTCCCCGCCGGGTGGTGGGATCCGCGGCCGCCAGGGTCACCTCGCGGCGTTGCCAGGCACCGCCGGTGTACGCCTGGGTCAACCCGTCGTCATCGTACCACCCCAGCCGGCCGTCGTCGTCCGGCCAGACATGGAGGACCAGCGTCGATGGTTCACGGGCGCCGACGAACGGGCGCGTGGCGGTCATGGGCAGGATGGCACCCGCCTTGACGAACACCGGGATACGTTCCAGCGGGGCCTCGACGGCGGCATGAACTCCGCCGGGGTATTTCTGTCCGTTCCAGAAATCGAACCACTCGCCGCGTGGCAGGTAGACGCTCCGGGCGACGCCGCCCTGGCGGAGGATGGGAGCCACCAGGAGTTGCTCCCCGAGCAGGAATTCGTCGGAGCAGGCCACCGCCACGGGATCGTTGGGGTAGTGCCAGAGCAGCGGTCGCATGATCGGGGTGCCGAGGCGGGAGGCTTCCTCAAACAGGCCGTAGAGGTAGGGGAGCAACTGGTACCGGAGATTGAGGAACAGGCGGGCGATCTCCTCGACCCGGGGACCGAACGCCCAGGGTTCCTGGCGGATCGTGCCGGTGTCGCTGTGGTTGCGAAGGAACGGGGTGAAGATCGCGACCTGCAGCCAGCGCACAAACAACTCGGGCGTGGTGTGGTCGAGAAAGCCTCCGACATCACTGCCCACGAACGGCACCCCGCTCAGTCCAAGGTTGAGGCACATCTGCACGCTGTCGTTGAGGTGCTCCCAGAACGATGACACGTCGCCGGTCCAGACCAGCGCATGTCGCTGGATGCCGGCATAGCCCGCGCGCGTGATCACGAAGGGCCTACGCTCGGGCTGATGTCGCAGGGCACCCTCGCGGGAGGCCCGGGCCATCTCCAGGCCGTAGGCGTTATGCACCTCCTCGTGGCGGCGGATTCCGTGTTCGGTGTGGTGGACGCAGCGCGGATCGAGGGTCTTGTCGGGACGCGCGAAGTTCGCGGGCTCGTTCATGTCGTTCCAGAGTCCCGCCACGCCGAGTCGAAGCAGCGCCCGCTGCTCCTCGCCCCACCAGGCCTGCGCCTTCGGGTTGAGGAAGTCGGGGAACCGTGACCGCCCAGGCCAGACCTCGCCCAGGTAGTCGCGGCGTCCGGAGGGGTCCTTCACGAAGGCCCTGGCTTTTCGCCCACGTCGCAGGACGCCGAACCGGGGGTCGTCCTTCACCCCGGGATCCACGATCGTCACGACCTTGAAACCCTGTTCGGCGAGCCCGCGAATCATCTCCGCCGGGCGTGGAAAGCGGCGCCCGAAGGTGAAGACGCGGTACCGGTCGAGGTGATGGATGTCGCAGTACAGCGCGTCGCAGGGCAGTTGGCGCCGGCGGAATTCGCGGGCTACCTGTTCGAGTTCGGTCCGGGTTTCGTAGCTGTACCGGCTCTGATGGTAGCCGAGCGCCCAGCGCGGGGGCAGGGGCATCCGACCGGTGAGCCGGGTGAAGGCTCCGAGCACATCGGATACCTGCGGACCGGTGAACAGGTAGAGGTCCAGGGCTCCGGTGGCGGCCCGCATCTCCCATCGGTCGGGCTGGGTTTGGCCGAGGTCCCAGGTCTGCCGCCCTGGGTGGTCCCAGAAGAGCCCCGCGGCCCGGCCGTCACGCAGCGAGAGTGCGAAGGGTACCGAGACATAGAGGCTGCGAAGTCCAGGGTGGATGGCCGGGGCATGGCCGAGGACGTCGAGGTTCCAGAACTCGCGGGTGAGGCCGCGCTTGTTGAAGGTGCCAGTCGTTTCGCCCAGTCCGAACAGCGCCTCCCGCTCCACCAGGTCGAGAGCCAAGTGCGCTCTTCCGTCCACGAAGCCCGTGGCGCCATCGCCGGCGGAGAACACCGTCAACCCGTGACGGTCGAGCACCTGCCAGGCGCCAGAGGCGAGGTCGAGCTCAAACCGGGCGGCGGCGGTTTCGACGCCGACGCGGCGGCGTCGGCGGCGGACGGTGACTGCGACCTGGGGGAGCGGGGTGTCGAGGACGGCCCAGGAGCCGGTGGGGATGGGATGGGCTGGGGAACTCACCAGCACGCGGAAGACGTCGGGGGCAAGGACGTGGAGATCCAAGGTGATCTTCTCCCCGACCTCGGCGAAACGGAGATGCTGGGGAGCGGCGGTCGCGGGGTGGAGGTTGCCGAGGGGGACGGAGCGTCGCTCACGCGGTGCCATGGGGGGAAGCGAACGCGCCGGGTGGGTGGCGCGGCAAGGGGAATGCGGCGGGGCCTTCGCGGTGGGGGCCCAATCCACGGACAGGTGACCGCGAAACACGCGAAACACGCGAAACACGCGAAGGGAGGGGCCTCGAGAGGCGGGGGCTGTGGAATCCCAACCGCACGGACTGCCAGCCATCCGTGATCGAGGTTATCGGTCTTGGTCGGGCCGCCTGGTTTCGCATGGTTCGCGCGGTCGATTTTCCTTCCCTGCCCCGTCAGTCGTGGAACGGGGTGGGGCGTGGGCCGCTTGCGTGGCGGTGTGCCGTTGGTTTACAGAACCCGGGTGGGTATTCGCCGGCCAGGATTCCGAGGGTGGCTTCTCCTCGCGGTGCTGGGGGGAGTGCTCGCCGGGTTGGTGTTCTGGTGGGGGGCTCCGAGCGGGCCGCGTTTCCAGGGGCGATCGCGGGCGTACTGGTTCCCGGAGTGGGTATCCGAGATGGAGGACTGGGGGGGGACCCGGGAACCGGTCCTACAGCAGGCGGGTGCGGAATTGTGGCCGTTGCTGCTGGAGGTGTTGAACACACCGGACGATTCGTCGACGACGGGATCGGGTTCGTCGGTTTTGCCGGTACCGGACCTGCTTCGGCCCTGGATGCCGGTGCACCTCTCCGCCGAGCACCGACGGGAGACGGGGCGGCAGGTACTGCAACGGTGGGTCCTGGCCGGGCCGGAGAATCTTCGCGCCCTGACCAATGGTTTCGAACGGCTGCCCATGGATATCCAGGTGGCCATGTGCCGCCAATTGGCGTACCGGACGAACGCTTGGGACATCGTGGCCCCCCATCTCTTGCGACAGTTGAGGAGGCAGGACGAGCCGGACGTCCTGGCGGCGGCGACGCTGAGCCTGCTGACGACGCCCTACCGCGGCGAGCTGCCGGTCGAGGAACTGGTGGACGTGTTGGGAACCCTGCCGCCCGCGTTTTGGCCGGAGGCCCCCTGGGTTGGGCGTTGGTCGCTGGTGTCGGTGCTGGCCCGCCACGGATCGCGCGCCGCCGGGGCCGAGCCATGGTTGCGGGGATGGCTGACCAACGGAGTCCCCTACAACCGGGCGATCGCGGCGTTGAGCCTCCCGTTTCTCGCGTCTGAGCGTTATCCCGTCCGTGAGACCGTCGAGTCCGTGCTTCCCGATCTCGGGGTGGTGGGACTGCGGCAATTCGATGCGCTTTCGGCCTTCCAGTCTGCGGAGCATTCGTCGATCCGGCGCGAGTTCGTGGCGGTGCTCGCGCCGCTCTATTTCACGGAGGCGATCGAACCGTGGAAGCAGCGTTGGGAGGCGAGTCCTGAACAGGTGGTCCGCGCTGCTGACCGTGGCGGATGGCGGCAGGAGCTCCGCGGGGCGGGGCTGCAACTGATGGTCGACTGGGGCGCGGACGCGCTGCCCGCTGCGGCACTCCTTCTTCCCATCCTGGATTCCGAGCGCGCGGGGGATTCCTTCCGGGCGGCGGTGGCCCTCGCCCGGATCGGGCCGCAGGCCCCCGGGCTCATTCCAGGCCTGCTGCCCGGACTGACCAACGAGGTCACGGTTGCGCCGCTGGTCCTGCTGCTGGCGGCCTACGGACCCCGGGCCCATGTGGCGCTGCCCGCGTTGACGCTGCTGGCCGGGGACGCGATCGAATTGGGTGCGAGGCCGAACCTGGGCGAGTTGGGCCGGCCTGATTGGGTCATCTTCACC
>JBBQML010000344.1:0-5744 GCA_038328885.1 Verrucomicrobiota bacterium
GGGGTCGTAGACGCGCACGACCCCGCTCTCATCGACTTTCGCCGGCAGTTGGTCGCGTCGGCCGCGTTGGAGAAATTCCCACGCCAGCCTGGCGTACTCCTCCGCGTCGTCGGCACGAAAATCCCGCCCATGCCGTTCGAAGTGGTCCGCGAGGGAGGGCAAGTGGCCCCAGGTCAGGAGGGCTGGCGGGGCAGGGCCCGGGCCAGGGCCAGGGGCGGCGGCGGCGGCCGGGGCGCTGCTGTCTGCCCTGCCCGCAGTCAGAAAGGTGTTCGTGACGAACAGCAGTTTCGCGGTGCCCACCGCGTAGAAGTAGCGCGTCGCGGGTAGAAGGTTGGTGAGCTTGAGGCTGTGGAGTTCCGCCACCCCGGCGCTGGCCCGGAGCGACAGCGTGGCCGGGGTCGTCCCGTATTGCACCCGGGTGCCCGTGGGCATATCCGTCCGCCACACCACCAGGGCGGTGCCGTCCTGCTTCACGGCAACGTTCGGGCCATGGAGGAGGCGTGGCTCGGCGGCTTGGGTGATAGCCGGCAACAGGGCCAGGGCGAGCCACACCGTCAGGCGCCACGACCAGCGTGCCCCTGCGCGGCGGCGGTCTTCTGCCAGGTCCTGCATGGAGGGAGGGATCATGCGCGGTGGGCGGTGGGCGGTGGGCGGTGGGCAGGGCGGCTCCGGCTACTCGGGGAGCGGCTTGTCCTTGGTCTCTGGAGCGAGCCAGATGAGGCCGATCCCGACGAGGTAGATCAGGATGATCGTGGCGCCGGCCTTGGGATAACTCTTATCGAACCAGGCCATCAAGGTCGGCATCTGCCACGCGCCGATGGCGGCCACGATGCGTCCGAAATTGAAAGCCAGCCCCTGGCCGGTGGCCCGCGCTCGCGTGGGAAAAAGTTCGGGGAGGTAGAGCGGCAGCCAGCCGTAGAACGAGGCCGTGGTGGCTCCGACGAGGAAGACCATGGTGAGGAACGGCCCTCCGTATTCGTGGATGCCGTGGAACAGCACGCTGCACACCACCAGAGCGGACAGGCACATGCCGGAGTAGAGGATTCGTCGGCCGAACCAGATGCCGAGGAGCGGCGCGACCAGGCTGCCGAGGATGGCCCCCACGGACTGGGAGAGTTGGATGTAGGCCTTCGCCTCGGGCCGTTTTCCCCCCGTCATCTGGTCGGCCCAGAGCGGGATCCACTGGACGATGCCCCAGGTCACGACGAGCGGGATGGTCGCGAAGGCGATGGCGAGCAGGGTGCGCCGGAGCAGCGGGGGTGAGAGCACCTCGCGGATCGGGTGGGCGGCCTCCCGTTTCACCGAGGCTTGCCACCGCTCGGATTCCGGCACGAACAGCCGGATGAAGAAGGTCAGGGCGGCGGGGGCGGCCCCGACGATCATGACCCAGCGCCAGGAGTCCGCGGTGATGTGGATCAGGATGCCCAGGATGGCGATGAGGCAGTAGCCGACGTTGGCCGCCGCGCCGATCAGGCCGGCCAGCAGCGGCCGCTTCGTCTCGGGCCAGCTTTCCATCACCAGCGCCACGCCCAGGGCCCACTCGCCTCCCATGCCGAGAGCGGCGATGAATCGGAGAATGGCGAGTTGCCAGGGGGCGGCGGCGAAATAGCAGAGCCCGGTGAAGAGCGAGTAGCAGAGGATGCTGGCCGTCATGGCCCGGACCCGCCCGAAGCGATCGCCGAGCCAGCCGAAAACCAGCCCTCCCACGGCCGCGCCGAGCAGGAAGGCCGCGGTCACGATGCCCATCCAGCGCTGGACGAAGCCCTCGTCCAGGATCGCGGAAGCCGTCTGCATGTGTTGCAGCGCGGGGCGGGCCACCAACGGAAAGATCCCCATCTCCATCCCGTCGAACATCCAGCCAAGAAACGCGGCCGCGAGGGTCATCGCCAGGCGGCGGCGGTCCGGTCCCGGTGGGGGGCAGGCAACACTCATGGGAATGAACGGACCATGACTTGGTCCCGCGCTGCCACCAAGCGGCAATCCGCGCGCGCCATTCCTGGATTGCGTCGGCGATCAAGTGGGCTCATGGAAGGGCGACCCCGTTGCCACCATGAACCGACGCCGCTTCCTCACGCATTCCGCCACCGCCATGCTCACTGCCGCCGCCACTACCACCGGAGCCTCGGCCGCCGCCGCCCCGGCCGCTGCCGGATCTTTCGTCCGGGAATTCTACGAACTTCGCCGCTACCACCTGCGTCGCGGGCCGAAGCAGAAGGTCTTCGAGGACTACCTGCGCAACGCCTATCTGCCGGCGCTGGGACGGCTGGGCGTCGGGCCCGTAGGAGTGTTCAGCGTGATGCTGGGGCCGGAAAGTCCGAGCCTCTGGGTGTTGGTGCCCTACCCCTCCCTTGACCAATTTGCCGCGGTGCCCGCGAAGCTGCGGGACGACGCCGAATACAAGCAGGCCGGGGCGGAGGCGCGGGGTTCCACTGCCGCCGACCCGGCGTACCTTCGCGTGGAGAGCTGGTTGCTGGGGTCGATCGCCAGCGTGCCCAGGCTGGAGGTCCCGGCCCAGACCAAGGCGGGGAAGGGGCGCATCTTCGAACTGCGGACCTACGAGAGCCACAGCAAGGGAGCCAACGCCAAGAAGATCGAGATGTTCGACCTCGGGGAGACCGCGATCTTTCGGAGGGCGGGGCTCGCCCCGGTGTTCTTCGGCGAGGCGTTGGTGGGGAGCCGGCTCCCGAACCTCACGTACATGCTCGTGTACGACGATCTCCCGGCGCGGGATGAGGCTTGGCGCAAGTTCGGCGGTGACCCGGAGTGGAGGAAACTCAGCTCCACCCCGGGGTACACCGACGCCGAGATCGTGACCGACATCAGCAACCTGATCCTGCGGCCAACGGCCTATTCCCAGGTCTGATCCCGGGCGCGCGTGCCAAGGTCCGCTCGGCGCGCGGCTTCAGGGCGCGGCCACGGCGCGGTAGATCAACGGGAAAGCGCCGGACTGCATGTCCTCGAAGACGGCCACGCCCTTGACGCTGACGGTTACCGTGCCGGCGGGGGTCCACGTGGGGGAACCGAAGTTCGGCGGACTCCGTTGGATCACGTAGCTCCGGAACGCGGACCCTTCGAAGGTGAGCTTCGGGTGGCCGTTCGGGAGCAATTCCCAGGCGGTGAACCGGGCGGGGTTCGCAGGCGTGGTGCCGCCGGTCGAGAGCGTGAAGCTGGTGCTCCGGGACACCGCCCCATAGCCGACCATCATCGGGTAGGCGTTGGTCGACAGGTAGAATTGGCGCCCGAAGTTGAGGTCACATTGGTAGATCTTGGAAATCTGGAGGGTGTTGGCCGGGATGAGGATCGAGGTCGCCGTGGCGACCAGTTCCCGGGGAACGCACGGGTCCGGCGCGCTGAACACCAGGTTTGCCCCGTCCATGATGGTCAGGGAGATTCCGTCGTCCGCGCCGGCCCCGGTGAAGGCGCCCCACTGGAGCGTGAAATCGGCGGCCGGATCGATGGCCTGGCCGGCGGCGTAGTTGGCGATCTTGGGGACGGGGGGGGTCGCTGCCGGCAGGTTCATGCTGACCACCCGTTCCGGAAGGCCGGTCTGGGTAAACCGCATCGTGTAGGTGCCCCCGGGGTAGGCGGTATCAAGTTCCGCAGCCGTGGCGGCTTCATCCAGGAGGAAGAGCATGAGGAACGGGCCGGGTGAACTGAGGTCCTTCCGGGTGCCGTTGGGCAGGGTGACGGAGGCGTTTGTGACGGTGGGCCCGGCCGTGGGGGAACCCACGAAGGAGCTGAACGTGAAGGCAGTCTCGGAGGCCGGCACCGGATCGGCCGGCGAGCTCTGTTCATACTGGCTGTTCTTCCCGAGCACGTAGTCGCCCCAGTCCAGGAATTCCAGATCGGGATCGCACCCCGGTTCCCCACTCCCCTCGCCGGTCGTGAAGCTGCCGGTTGTGCGCGCCACCTGCTCCCCTCCTTCGTTCTCGAAGAAGAAAATCGCGTCGGCCGCGTTGAGGCTCCAGGAGATCGTCGTGTTCCCCGGCAGATTGCCCGTGTAGGTGCAGGTGAGGGTCTTGGCGTCCTGGCTCCAGGTGTAGTTGAACTGGGCGGCAACCAGACCGGTGCCGGTCAGCGTCAGCGGACCCTTGACGAACGGGGGGATGCCTCCCACCTGCGGCACGGGCACGAGGGCCTGGTCGAACACGAAGACGATCGTCGAGGACACACTCACCCCGGTGGCCCCGTTCGCCGGGGTCGTCGAAACGAGTTTCGGCCCCGTGCCGGGATCAGGGTCAGGGTCGCCGCCGCCCGTGCCGGTGGTGAACGATCCGCTCGTCGTGGGCACGGCGGCTCCGCCGACGCTGGTGAACGGCAAGGTGGCCCCCGGCGGATTCAGACGCCAGGTGATGGTCGTGCTGGCCGGCCAGGCGCCGCCCGGCTTGCAGGAGAGCCGGAGGCCGTCATCGCTCCAGGTGCAGCCGGCGGAACTGAGCAGGTCCGCAGGGGTGGTCTCGAAGTTGCCCACCAGGAAGGGCGGAAAGCTCGGGATGATCCCTTTCTCGTCCATCGGCTCGCTGAAAGTCAGCACCAAGGGGCCTCCGACGGGAACGGCCGTCGCATTGTTCGCAGGGGAACTCGAGGTCAGGCCGGGCGCGGCTTGGCTCGGACTCCCGACAACCAGGAACAGCGCGGCGAGCAGGGGGATCACCCCGAGATGTGAACGGAGGCTCGTGATGGGACCAGGTCGCGGTGGGTAGGTGGACTTCATATTTTAAACACTGCTAACCAAGTCGTCCGTTGAACACCAGTACCGAGTGGGCAGCCTCATTCCGCCCTCGGATCCACCAAGCGCCTCCCCGGAGGGTTCAGTCCGGGATGAACCGGATGCTGCGCTCCTTCTGGGACCGCTTCCGCGCATTGTCGTCCAGCACCTTCTTCCGCAGCCGGAGATGGTGGGGCGTGGCTTCGACGTACTCATCGACGTCGATGTACTCCAGCGCGCGCTCGAGGCTGAGTTTGAGGGGGGCATTGAGCTGGATGCCCTTGCCATCGCCCTGGGAGCGCATGTTGGTGAGCTTCTTCTCCTTCACCGGGTTGACCGGGATGTCGTTCTCGCGGGCGTTCTCACCCACGATCATCCCGATGTAGACGGCGTCCCCGGGCTCGACCATGAGGCGGCCGCGCTCCTGAACCATGTTCAAGGCGTAGGACGTGGCCTCGCCGGAATCCATCGACACGAGGGATCCGTTCTTGCGCGCCGCGATCTCGCCGCGATCGTCGCCGTACTCGTGGAACAGGTGGCTCATCACGCCCATGCCGCGGGTGGAGTTGACGAGATCGGTCTCGAACCCGATCAGGCCGCGCATGGGGATCAGGGCCTCGACCGAGACCACGGTGCCGACGTGGTTCATGTTCGTGATCTGGGCCTTGCGGTTGGAGAGGTTCTCCATGATGGCCCCGAGGTTCTCATTGGGGACTTCGACAAAGAGTTTCTCGATCGGTTCGAGCGGCTTGCCGTCCGGCCCCTTCTTCCAGAGCACTTCCGGGCGCGAGACCAGCACCTCGTGGCCTTCGCGGCGCATCTGTTCCACCAGGATGGCGATCTGCATCTCCCCGCGGCCGGAGACGGCGAAGATCTTGGCGTCGCCGGTCTGCGCGATCCGCAACGCGACGTTGGTCCGGATCTCCTTCACCAGGCGTTCCCAGAGGTGGCGGGCAGTGACGAGTTTGCCGTCGAGACCCGCCAGCGGACCGTCGTTCACGGCGAACTCCATCTGGATGGTGGGCGGGTCGATGGG
>JBBQML010000345.1:0-5741 GCA_038328885.1 Verrucomicrobiota bacterium
AGTCGCTCCACCTCGGCGGCCTCCAACCGGTCCGCGCGTCGCCGGGGATTGATCCCGGCGCGATGGAGGGCCTCGCTGGCGTAGATGTTCCCCATGCCGGCCACCAGCGTCTGGTCCAGCAGCTTCACCTTCACCGCCTGCCTCGACACCCCCAAACCCCGTCCGAAAACCGAGACCGAGAAGCCCTCCTCCAACGGCTCCGGCCCCAATCCGCTCAGGACGCGAGGGTCGAGGGTCATCCGCGCCAGATGGTGGACCAAGACTTCGACTTCAGGCAGCTCGGGCATGGCCTCAACCGTGACGGTAGGGAGTCGACAGCGTGAAGGTATTGGGCAGGTGCCGAATCTCCCTCACCACCACCCCGCGGTGCAACAGCACCTCGACGATGTCGAAGCGGATCTTGACCCGTGGCTCGCGCAGGAGCCGGAGGTAGTCGAGGGCCGTCCGCGACAGCAACCGTCGTTTCCGCGCGTTCACCGCCGAGGCCGGCCGTCCCCACGTCTCGTCCGTCCGTGTCTTCACCTCCACGAACACCAGGCAGTTTGCGCCATTTCCAGTAAACATTCTTCCCCCACCGCTCCGACCGCTGTCCCCGAAGATCAGGTCGATTTCGCCTCGTGCGGACCTGAAGTTCGCGACGAGGAATTTCAACCCCTGGCGCTGTAGGTACTTCTTCGCGGCGCGCTCCCCGAGTCGACCCCGCCGCAGGTGCTCCGGCTCGGCCTTCCAGCCGAGGAACTCCTTCAGTCTTGCCAGCAGGTTCACGGGGCGCGAATCCACCACAAATCAAGCGCCGACACAACCAGACGCTCCACCCCGCCGACAACCTGTGGAGGCACGGCCATGGGATGGCTATGGAGTTCTTCCCACCGTTGGAATCCGATGATACGCGTGAAAATCGGGTTCATGGCATTCCACTCGAGGATTGCATCATTACTGATGGGAATTTCCTTCTGACGCTCCTCGCGGAGATGATTCACGTCGAGGTCATCGCCCGCGACGAGCGGCAAATGGTCAGTGAGGCGTGTCGCATGGTTCACCGCGCGGGCAGTTCGAGCGGTTTTGGAAAGACGGTGCGCTGCGCTGCGGCCTTCCAAGCGGCGCCGCCGTAAAGACCCGCCTCCGAAGGATCGAAAGGCTGGAATCCGATCTTCTCCGCCGGCGAACCGGGGAGCAGGCGGAAATCAAATTGCTCGGGATTGGTGAACAAAGGGTCGGCGATGAGCGAACCTGCGTCGTTGCCGGCGGCTTGCCATTCCGTCCACGACTTGCCGGCGAAATCGAACGGCTGCCCGCGCGCCCGCCAGTAAAGGTTGTTGCGGAGAACGACCTTCGCTCCGTTCTTCCAACCCTGATAGCCCAGCAGCTGGCCGCCGTCCCAATAAACGATGTTGCGCTCGAAGGTGAAGGACAGGTGCGGTTCGGCGCGGGTGACGGCGATCTGGCCTTCCTGACTGAAGGCAAAGATGTTGTTGCGCACCAGGTTCTCTTTTCCGTAATGCTGGTGGAACCCGGCGTCCTTGACGTTGTAGACGAGGTTGTTTTCGAAGCGGATGCCGGTGCTTCCCTCATCGGGATAGAGCCCCCAGCCGCCATAGGTGGTGCAATAGATATCGTGGACGACATTGTGACTCACACTGGTCCCCTCCGACGGCCCGAGCGTGTAAACCCCGCCCATATCGCTCAGGATGCGGTAGCCCAGGTGGTGCAGATGATTGAACTCAACCCGGTTCGACTTGGCCCCGCTCTCCCCGTAGCCCCACCGCCAGCCGACCGAGACCGCCGTGTAGTAGAAATCCGCAATGTCACAGTGGGTCACCGCGTTCCGGGCGCTGTGCCCGATCCACACACCCACGGTGTGCGGCATGATGCGCCCGCCGCTGTGGATGAGACAGTTGTCGATCGTGATCCCTTCGGTCCGGACCGCCGGAGGCACAAGCTGCGGCTCGCCAATGCGCACGCCGCCAATGCCGAGATCCGCCAGGCGGCAGTGGCTCACGCTGGAATCGCGGCACGCCTTCCGGAACCAGATGGCCGTGCCACCGATATGTTCCACGGTGCAATTGCGCAGCACGATGTTGGCGGCGCCATCCGCCAGGACCGCCGTGCTGTCGGCATTCATCGCCGCCTGCGCCGGAGGCAACCCTCCCGGAGGAATCCGATACTCGGCGTGGCGGAACGCCAGACCGTCAATTTCGATGTTGCGCACCCACTGGTTGGGATCCTCAGGCCGGCCACGGAACAACAGGAAAGCCTCAATGCGCGGCGCAACCACTTCGACCTGGGTCATGTCCTCACCCGGCCGCGGATGGTAATAGAGCTGGCCGTTGCGATCGAGGAACCACTCGCCCGGTGCGTCCAGCGCGTCCAGGTAGTTTTCAAAGAAATAGAGGCAGTTCTTTGTCATGGCATTCCATGACTGCATTTTGCTGCCGTGCGTGACGAAGCTCCCGGCCTCGACATTCGCCGAAACCAGCCATTCCCGCGTCGTATCCCACTTGTGAAACACGAGCACCTGGACATCTTGCAGCTCATCCGGACTGAGGCCGCGGAGCGACGCGAGTTGCTCCGGCGCGACGGTGAAGGTGTGTTGCTGGCCAGGCTTCGCGTCAGGACGCGGTTCCTCCTTTACCCCCGCCAGACGATCGAATTCCCACCAGTTCGGCGTGCGCGCCCGGAGGGCGCGCTGGCCGTTCACGAAGAGCTGTTCGAACCGCCGGGCGCCCGTGGTGTACGCCTCGGCATCCGGGAGTTGTGCGCGCCAGAGGCCCGCGCGCTGCGGGTCGGGCTTCCAGTTGCGGATGAGTTCGCCGCCGCTGAACTCGACAGCGGCACCGGGGGCGGCGGCGTAGCGGACGGGACGATCCGGGGCCGCACCGGAGTCGAGAGGGGTGAACTCAATGGGCTGGGTGAGTTGATAGCGGCCCGCCTGGAACCAGACGGTCACGGAATCGTTGGGGTTGCTCGCGCGCGTGGCGCGGGCCGCCTGCTGGGCGCGGGTGAACGTGGCAAAGGGCTGGTCGGATGTCCCGGCGTTATTGTCTCGCCCGGTGGGTGCGACGTGGAACTCCGCAGCCCCTGAACGGCCTGCGATCCCGAGGAGAACGAGCATGCCGGTTAGGAGAGACACAACCCTCGGCGGGTGGGTGCGCGGGTGAAAGAATCGTTGATAGCTCATGGTACTTTGCTTGTTAGCTGCATCAGAGTTCGTGGCGATGGTTAAGGCAAGTAACGAGGGACGACGAGATATTGTTGCGCCGCTGGCTTCGAGATGCGGACCCGCCGTTCGCTGGAGTGCATGGTGAGGCGCTTACAAGCTGCGTGGAAGAACAGTGGAAGTGACCAATCCCATGCCCAGCCCAGCCAACCGCTGAATCAATTCGGGTGGAAAATACTCGGACTTGTCCACCTCATGCCCTCGCACCACCGTAAAATCGAGGAGCATGTTGTCGACGCCGACCCGTTTAACCGACTGTAATTCCGGCTCGTGCTGAATGAGGAAATTGAACGCTGTTTGCAGTTGAGATGTGGCTGATCTTTCTTGGTCATCCCCGACAATCACCACGAACCCTGAATCCGGCCTTGGCTGCCGCTTGGGGTTGTTCAGCAGCGGCACATCTCCTTTGTAGAAAATGGCGCGCGGCTTGAACGGACTTCCGTGGAGATATTCATTCACGTCGAATTCCAAGCCGCTGGCCACGAACAAGCAGGTCGCCATGCCTGCTGAGACTGCATTTCCTGCGCTACGAATCAACCCAAAGCGCTCGCCCCCACATTGGAACGTAGGAACTCAACCCTCTCAACCTCCACCCGCAACCGCATCTTCAACCACCTGCGAGCCGAATATGCCTCGCTGTGCCTGGCTTCGTCCCAGGAAACCGGGGATGGGCTGACCGGGAGCGAAATCAAACAGGCCTTCGCGTGAAGTTCATCCATTTCTGATGGCGGGACGTCTCCAGTCCAGATGAAGCCTGAGGGCAATGCCGGTGCGGGCGGTGCAACCGGCGTGGCCGGTGGCAGATTCGGTTGCTCAGGTTTGGTCGGCGCTGATTGAGGTGGGGGTTGGCCAGGAGTCGCCGTTGCAGGCGAAGAAGGATTGAAGCCGATGTGTGCGCCCGGCCATGTTCTAAGGCTGGGGACTCGTTGCCGCTGGCGGAAGATCCGCCTTCGCCTCGCTCGGTGGTTTCTCGGGATAGAACGAAACGGAGGGGAGCAGCAGCGGAAAATGCGGCCCTCTGGCCATGTCGGCGCGGAGGATTTCGCGGGCTGCTGCGTAAAGCATCGAGCTGCCGTTGACACGGACCATCTGTTCCGTCTTTTCAACAGGAACGGACGGATGAGCGTCAAACAAGCCGATCAGGGTCAGCGCGAAATTGTAGGGCGAATTGCGTTCAGGGCCGACGTTTTGCTGAACCTTGAGCACAAGCTGCCATGAGGGTTTCCCCTCCTGCCGACGCAAATCGGTGCTGATGCGCAGATCCTCCATCCGCAGTCGGGTGGTCTTTTCCGGCAAGAACTCCAAATTGGCGGTGAGGCTTAGCTCGGTCACAAAATAGGCGGTCAGATCGAGCGGGGATGCTTTCATACGAGTTCCTCGAATGAACTGCTGACGTCGGCCGGTGCGGTTTCCCACCGGACGATGGGAGTCCTGGCCTGCCGGCTTGAAAAGGTCTGCGTGCGGACCACCGTCTCGTGGCCTGACTGTGGACTACGCAGTTGGCGCAGGTAGTGAAGGTCGATGCGCCCATCATAGAGGGCATTCAGGAGCACATTGAGTGAGCGGGAGGGGCGCTCACGGCCGGTTTCCCAGCGGGTCCAGCTTTTCTCCCCGATTTGAAGCAAGTCAGCGAGTTCTCGCTGGGTGAGTTGCAGATACTGGCGCAGCTCCTTGATTTTCTCGGCAGTGAGCAGACCCATGTGCCGCGCCTTTGCGGCCTCCAATTTGGCGCGGGCGTGGCCATTCAGGAAGACTTCACCCGTATTGAGATTCTTCCAGACTTCGACTTCGACTTGGATGGTTTCGGCCACGGTGTCGCCTTCCATCGTGGGAATCGGCACTTCGATGGCCTTGGTCACCTTTTCGCAGTTCGGAAACAGAGGATTCATAAACGTTCTTCGCCTTTGCGGGGCGGGTGGGTGGAATAGATGATGATGACTTGACCTCCGGACAAGAGGTTGATTTTGGCGTAGAGCTTCCGCCGCGGGAAATGGAACCAAAAGGCCCACGTCTCGCCGCCCTCCCCCATGGTCGCGATTTCTCGACCGGTTACGCCAGAGGTCTCCAGCGCGACTGCGAGAGCCTCAAATCGCTCGTGGTGCCAGGCATTGGGGAAGGTTGCATTCCAATCCCGATCCGCCTGTTCAGTGGTAATGATGGCGTCGCAGTCGCCAACCCGAAGGATTCGTGCGACAGCGAGACACCAGGAATGAGCAATGGGACCTCATGAAGATGTTCCGGTCACGATGGAAGGAAGGTATCAATTGATACCAAACTGTCAATGGCGGGTTTCCATCGGCCGCAGATTTTCAGAGAAAAAGCAAGATGACACCTCCTGCAGACAGTTGACGGAGTCGGATGTAACGCGTGTAAAGAGAAGGACATCGGTGTCATGGTGCTGAGTCGCCCGTTCCGGAGACGCGGTAAGGGGGGTGATTCGTCCCGTAAGGAAACTGGAGCGGCAGACTCATGCCCCGAAGAGGTCCGCTCCCGCCGCACGCACGGGAGCAAACGAGCGGCGATG
>JBBQML010000346.1:0-5735 GCA_038328885.1 Verrucomicrobiota bacterium
GCTCGTGGAACAATCCCAGCCCGAGCCCCTCGAGAAACCCGCGTGCCTGGCGGAGGTCGTCGCCACCCCCGAGGTCCAGGGTGAACGCCTTGAGCCGCGACGGGCTCAGGGAGAGTTGACGCAGGCAATGGTACACCAGGACGAAGACCGCGCCGCTGTCGATGCCACCACTGAAGCAAACCCCGATCGGAGCCCGCTCCGGTAGCGTGGGCAGCCACTTGATCACCTCGCCCGCCAGCGCCGAAACGTAGGCGGCCCCGATCTCGTCGAGATCGGGGCGGAACGTGTTGCGGGGTGGGTCGAAGAAGCGCGTGTAGACCGGATCGGGGTCGGGGCAGCCAATGAGTTGAATCTCCACCACGTGGTGCGCGGGCACCATGCGCGTGTAGCTGGGATGAAACTGGTCCTCCAGGCCCTCGGACTTCAACCAGGCATGGATGGCGTCCATTCGGTCAGCCACGATCAGGGCGGGGCCTTCCTGGCGCTTGGCCAGGAAGTAGCGCATCGGCCGGTCCATCGATCGCGCCATCCGCACGGCCTTCCCCTGTTTGACAAGCAGCGCAAACGAACCGTCGAGGTCGCGCACGTCCTGAGGCGTACCCTCGAGAAGACGTCGGCGGGCCTCGTCGAGGGAGACGTTCCGCAGGCGGTTGAGGTCGGGGTCGAGAAGGTCGACGACGCGTTCAAGATACTGGTTCATCGTGGGATAAGTTGGGCTGGGTTTCGCCAGGGATGGGTGGAGATGCTCCGTCAGGGATCAGCGGGACAAGCGGTTGGTGGGGGCAGTGAACGGTTCGGCGGCGTTCACGCGCTCGCGCCAATCCTGCTCCCGCTGCGCGCGTTGCCAAACCCAGAAGACGCCGAGGGTCACCATCACGAACATCGCCACCACGGAACCGGCCAGGAACCTGCCCAGAGCCGGTGAGCGGCCAGGGAGGCTGGGTTCGGGCAGTTCGGCGTCGGACACAGTCGGCAATCTGCCGCGAGCGCGCTCACAGTAAAACGGGAATCTGCCAGCACTCTTCGAGGGAGCCCCGCGTTACTTCATCGGTCGCTTCCCGCTTTCCGGACCGAGTCGAGGCACTTGAAGAAGTTCATCACGCACGGGGTCATGAGACGGTAGAAGACCTGGGTGCCTCGCTTGTCGTCGTCCACGATGCCGGCGTTCTTGAGAATCGAGAGGTGCCGGGAGATCGTGGGCATCTCGGAACCGACGAGTTCGGCCAGTTCGCACACGCAGCGCTCGCCGCGGGACAGTTCATCCACCATCAGGAGCCGGCCTGGATGTCCGAGAGCCTTGAAGACCTGGGCTTGGGGCTTGAAGTGGGCCGTCTTGAGTCGGGGTTGGGTCATGGCGTCCTGTCGGGTGCCGTTTAATCGCTATTTTGCTAATGATGTCAAGGCCCGCGTTCGTTCCCGCGGCAGGTCTCACCCCGGCCGATCGGGTTGCCGGAAGGCCCGCTGGGTCGGGCGCGCCGTGCACAATCCCAGGGCGGCGGACCGCAAGGGAGCACGTTCAGGTGCCAGATCCGGATCCGGGGGATGTCCCGGCGGGCAGGGAGCGGCGCTTCCAGATCGGCACGTCCTGCTTGAGGCGGTCCATGAACTCGATCAGGAAGGCGAACCCCTCGGCGCGGTGGCTGGAGGCAATGCCCACGTAGATCGCCGCCTCGCCCGCCGGCACGACGCCAACCCGATGAACCACATGGGCGCCCAGACAGGCGTGCTTGGTCAACAGGGTCCCGAGCAGTCGGCCCAGTTCTTTCCCCGCCATCTCGGGGTACGCCTCGTATTCCAGCGCACGAATGGGCCGGCCGTCCTCCTCGCCGCGCACCAGTCCCCGAAACTCCGTCCAGGCGCCGACCCCGCCCGGGTCGAATTCCGGAGTGGTGCTCCCGGCGATAGGGCGGTCGGTGAGTTGGACGCGGATGTTCATGGGAGCACTCAGGCAGAGCCTATCCGCCGGAGACCGGCGGGATCAAAGCCACTTCGTCCGCCTCGGCGAACCGCGCGTCCGGTCCCACGTATTCCTGGTTCCGGGCGAGCCGCACCGTGCGACGGCACGGGGCCAGGCCGGGGTACCTGGCGATGAGCTCGCTCCAGAGGGCCTCGGCGTCCAGTTCACCGCGGTTCAGCTCGAGCTCAGCCTGACCAGTGATGTCTCTCAGGTGGGCGAAGAACAGGATGCGCATCTTGGGAATGGAACAGGCAGCACGGGCCACGGGAAGCCTGGCCCTGGCGGCTGGGTGGCGCAAGGTATGGCGCCGGCCTGGTGCTTTGGTTAGGTTCCCCGGCGTGCCCGGAGGCAGCGCCCGCCGGTTCAAGCCATGTTCAACGCGTTCCTGATCTTTCTCGGCAGCGGCCTCGGCGGCCTGACCCGCTGGGCGCTGTCGGGCGCCATCGCCGCCCGGGTCGGGCAGACCTTTCCGTGGGGCACTCTCGTGGTGAACGTGTCCGGCTCCTTCGCCATCGGGCTCTTTGCCACGCTCACCAGCCCGGACGGTCGGTTCCTGGCTCCGCCCGCGCTGCGGCAGTTCTTCATGCTGGGGCTCTGTGGCGGTTACACGACTTTCTCTTCGTTCAGCCTGCAGACACTGAATCTGGTTGAGGAGGGGGAGTGGTTTCGGGCGGGAGCCAACGCGGTGCTCTCCATGGTTTTCTGCCTGGTCGCCGTCTGGCTCGGGCACCTTCTCGCCCTTTCGGTCAATGCCGCGAAGGGAGGCTGACGTCCGATCCCCCGGGATTAACCGGACCAGCCTCAGGGTTTCGTGACGGAGCCGAACACTTTCTGGAGGAGTTCGGTGGTGCGCGCCACGGGGTCTTCCCGGATCCGCTGCTCTTCCTCCGCGATTTTCACGAACAGCCCGTCGAGGGCGCGACGCGTGATGTAGGCGTCGAGATCGGCCGAGTCCGCCCCGAGCAGGGAGGCGACCAAGCCGGCCCGGCGCGTCATGGCCTTGTAGGCTCCCGTGACTCCCGCTTCCTGGGTGGCTTTGCCGACGATCGGTTGGAGGCGTGCGTACAGATTTGTCTCGCTGGTGCGCCGGAAGTACGCGGTGGCGGCGTTGTTGGTGCCGGTGAGGATGGCTCGCGCGTCCGTGAGGGTCATCTGCCGGATGGAGCTGGCCAGGACCTCGGCGGCTTCCGGCGCGGCCTTCTCGGCGGCGCGGTTCATGCTGGTGACGAAGCCGTCGACCAGTTCGCCCTGTCCGACGGCTCGGAGCCCGGACTCCACCCGTTTCAGGGTGTCGGGCAGGGGAATGCGGACGGTGGAATCCTTCAGGAAGCCGTTCTCCCGGGAGAGGGTGGCGACCGCGTGCAGCACGCCGGTGTCGAGCGCGTCCTTCAAGGCTCGGGTGACTTCCTCCTCCGAGAGATTTAGCGCGGCGACGCCGGGCTTGGTGGTGCCCTGACGGCGGGTGAGGCCAAGGCGCTCGAGGAAGCTGGCAGCCGTCGCCGGGCCTCCGACGGCCGTCAGCAGAGCCAGGCTCAGACCGGCACCCCGGTAGCGATTCATGTGCGCCAAACTGCTCTCGATCGCAGCATGCGTCGAGTCCCCGGCGCAGGGGGCTCCAAGCTTGGCGGTTGATTGACACGGTCGGATCGATTGGTCAATTTCTCTAAGTTACCCCGTCGGAACCGACAACCACACACTCCTAGTCAAACCATGCATACTCCCCCGCACACGCGGTGCCGGCTGAAGCCGGCACCGTTCTTACTCGCAGCGCTGCTGGCGTTTTGCGGCGCCGTGCAGGCACAGCAAAACGTCGTCCAGCCCGGCGACCCAGCCATCTCCTCCTCGTCGAACAGCCCTGGGTCCGAGGGCGTCGCGAACGCGATCGACGGCCAGCCGACGAAGTACCTGAACTTCGACACCCGTGAAGGCGGCAAGCCCTCAGGGTTCATCGTGACCCCTTCGGTTGGCGCTACCCGCGTCACGGGCCTGGCGCTCCAATCCGCCAACGACGGCCCCGAACGCGATGCGAAGGTCCTGACGCTCGAAGGATCGAATGACGACGCCGTCACCGGTTGGGACCAGGGCACCTGGGAACAGATCGTCCGGCTCGACAACATCCCGGCCTGGACCGCGCGCTTCCAGACCCAGACGCTGACGTTCAGCAACTTCAAACCTTACAAGCACTACCGGTTGACGGTTCTGGAGACCCAGACGGTCAACACCTGCTGCTTCCAGGTCGCCGAGGTCCAGTTCCTGGGTTCGCTGCTCCCGCAGGACGTGACCCAGCCGGGTGACCCGATCATCGCGTCCTCCTCGAACAGCCCCGGCTCCGAGGGCGCGGCGAACATCATCGACGGCCAGCCGACGAAGTATCTCAATTTCGATACCCGCGAGGGCGGCAAGGCTTCCGGGTTCATCGTGAGCCCGACCCTGGGCCGCACGCTGATCACCGGGGTGACACTGCAATCGGCGAACGATGGCCCTGAGCGTGACGCCAAGATCGTCACGATCGAAGGCTCCAACGACGAGGCCGTGACCGGTTGGGACCAGGGCACCTGGGAGCAGGTCGTCAGGCTCGATGCCATCCCGCCGTTCGCAGCGCGCTTCCAGAACCAGACGTTCCTTTTCGACAACTATAAGTCGTACCGCCACTACCGGTTCACCGTCCTGGAAACGCAGACGATCAACACCTGCTGCTTCCAGGGCGCCGAAGTCGAACTGCTGGGCACGGGCGCCCCGCAGGACGTGACCCAACCGGGCGATGCGATCATCGCGTCCTCCTCGAACAGCCCTGGCTCCGAGGGCGTGGCGAACATCATCGACGGTCAGCCCACGAAGTACCTGAACTTCGACACCCGTGAGGGTGGCAAGCCCTCGGGGTTTGTCGTCACTCCCTCGATCGGCGCCACGACGGTCATCGGTTTCACGCTGCAGTCCGCCAACGACGGGCCGGAGCGCGACGCCAAGGTCGTCACGCTCGAAGGTTCCAACGACGACATGGCCGACTATACCGTGGGCACCTGGGAACAGATCGTGAGGCTCGACAACATTCCGGCCTACACCGCCCGCTTCCAGACCCAGGAGTTCTCCTTCCCGAACACGAAGTCCTACAAGCACTACCGCTTCACGGTGCTCGAAACGCAGGCGATCAACACCTGCTGCTTCCAGGCGGCGGAGATCGAGTTGCTCGCGGTCAGCCAGGGGGCCGACTGCAACAAGGCGCGCTTCCTCGTTCAGCCGGAAAACACCCCCGTGCTCCAGGACGCGGCGGCCACCTTCTTCACCACCGTCAACGGCCCCTGGCCGCTGCAATGGTCGAAGAACGGCGAGCCGATCCCGGGCGCCACGGCCTCGACCTATACCACCGGCCCGGTGACGCCGGTGAATGCGAGTGACGTGTACTCGGTGCAGATCAAGGGCTGCGAGGTCAGTTCCCCCGCCCAGGCCGTGATCTTCACCCCCTCGGCCACCAAGAGCATCGGCATCAGCTTCCGCGGCGGCGGCGCCAACGGCGCGCCCACGCTGATGACTGAGCACGACATCGCCGGCATCGTGCCGCAGCCCCACTGGAACAACGCGGCCAATGCCACCGCTGGCACGCTCCCCGATCCGAACGTGGATCCGGCGGTGGATCCGAGCGGCGAGTTGATGGACAGCGACGGCAACGCGTCGACCATCACCTTCGACTTCCAAACCACCGGCGCCTGGGGCTCGGGCACCGGCGACGCGTCAGCCACCGCCCGCATGCTCAACGGTCTGAACCAACAGAATCCCGGCA
>JBBQML010000347.1:0-5722 GCA_038328885.1 Verrucomicrobiota bacterium
GGACCGACCAGTGGCAGGAGGGAGGAAGCGGGGGCGGAGTTCATGGTGCGGGAGGGAGGGGGCCGGGGGGAGGTTCAGGCGACGGGGAAGTCCGCCTCGAAATGGACGGCCACGACTTCGACGAACTGCACGCCGGGACGGGAGAGGATCCATTCGTGGAGATCCCGGCTGGTGCGGGGACCCTCGGCTTCGAGGGCGAGTGGCAGCCAGGGACCGTTCTGCTCGCCCAGCAGGAGATCGGGGCGGCTCGCCAGTTCGGCCATGGCTTGGGACCTCAGCGCCGGGTCCTCGGCCAGTCGGACCAGCAGGCCACCGATGATGCCAGTATCCGGTGCGACGCGGGAGCCGAGGTCATCCATGGGGACAGCGTAGGCCAGTGGATTCCGGAGGGTGTTGACGCGGGTCAAGAACTTCGGCGGCAGGCCGGGCTAGAACGGGAGCGTCGTGACGCGCCGCCCCTCCACGTCTGCCGGCAACCAGGGAACCCCGGATCCCACCCCGCGCCGCGGCTCCGGGACCACCCTGGCAGTGTCCTTCGGCCTGCTGGCTCTCCTGGCCTTGGCCACCGTGGTGACGCTCTCCGGGAGGGCTGGGGATCCAGGCCCGACGATGCCGACCCAGGTCACCCCCGCCCTATATCCAGCGGGGGTCGCACCGGCCGGCCGGCCTTCCCCGGGTCCGGCAGCTTCGTCCGTCCTGCATCCGGTGCGCATTCGGCAACCGGTGAAGGCTCCCCGCGTGGACACCGGGTTGAGGGACGCGCACGGCGAGCCCGTGACCACGGCCTGTGCCTCCTGCCACGCCACCTCGCGCCCGCGTGCCGCGACCCGTTCGGCGGTCGAGCTGGATGAATTTCACCAGGGCCTGACGTATGCCCACGGCGAGTTGACCTGCCTGAGTTGCCATCACGCGGGGAACTACGACCGACTGCGACTGGCGGACGGTCGGGAGTTGGAGTTCCCGGACACCATGCAGCTCTGCGCCCAATGTCACGGTCCGCAGTACCGCGACTACCGCCAGGGTTCGCACGGGGGGATGACGGGGCACTGGGACCTGCGTCGGGGTCCGCGCGAACGGAACCACTGTGTGGACTGTCACGACCCGCACGCACCGGCTTACCCGTTGGTGAGGCCGGTCTTTGCCCCCGCTCCGGACCGCGGTCTTGCCGCCACCGCTTCAACCTCGCCCGCCAATGAGTGACCAAATCACCCAACCTGCCTTGCCACCGGGCGGGGCCCTGGGCCGAACCACCAACCGGCGCACGGCGCTGAAGGTCGTGGGAGCCACGCTTGGGGCGGCGGCGTTTGCCCGTGCCCTGGCCCCCCTGACCGAGTGGGCGCCCGAGACCTCGATGGCCGAATTCCTGCAGCGGCACTACAAGGAACTGGGGAAGGACGAACTGGCGCGGATCATCGAGCGGCTCGAGGCGGAGACGAAGGTCAAGTACGGCGCCGACGTGACGATCACCGACCCCCGGCCCGAGGAAGGCGTGCAGTTCGCCTACGCGTTGAACCTGAGCATCTGCATCGGGTGCCGGAAATGCGCCGAGGCCTGCCATCGGGAGAACAACCACGATCGTCCCTCGAAGCAGTCCTACATCCGGGTGCTCGAAATGCAGAAGGGGTCGCTCGACCTGGAGAAGGGTTCGGCCCACTACGACCACCCGGTGCCGCAGAAGGACAAGTTCTACCTGCCGGTCCAGTGCCAGCAGTGCGACCGGCCGCCGTGTGTCTCCGTCTGTCCGGTCGAGGCGACCTGGAAGGAGAAGGACGGCATCGTGGTGGTCGACTACAACTGGTGCATCGGGTGTCGGTACTGCGAAGCGGCCTGTCCGTACCACGCGCGGCGGTTCAACTGGACCCGCCCACAGATCCCCGCCGAGGAGGTGAACCCGGTGCAGGCTTACCTTGGCAACCGCATTCGGCCGCAGGGCGTGATGGAGAAGTGCACATTCTGCCTGCATCGCACCCGCGAGGGCCGGCTGCCGGCCTGCCTCGAGGCCTGCCCAACGGGTGCCCGGGTCTTCGGCAACCTTCTCGACCCTGCCAGCGAGATCCGCTGGGTGCTCGAAAACAAACGCGTGTTCGTGCTCAAGGAGGACCTCGGGACCCAACCCCGCTTCTATTACTTCTTCGACGAATGAAAGTCGCCGCGCTCCAACCCGACCCCGCCGTGCCGCCGACCGCCACCCATCACGTGCGGGACTACCTCCGGTTCCTCGGCCGTGCATTGGTGCAGGCCACCGACGGTGGCTGGCTGTTCTACGGTTGGATGACCCTGCTCACCGCCGTCGCCCTGGTCGGCGCCAACGCCTGGGCCGTCCAGGTCCGTGACGGCATGGGGGTGACCGGCATGAGCGACCACGTCTCGTGGGGTCTGTACATCGCCAACTTCACCTTCTTCGTCGGGGTCGCCGCCGGCGCCGTGATGATGGTCATCCCGGCCTACCTGTATCACGACGACGCCATGCACGACGTCGTCATCGTGGGCGAACTCCTGGCCGTGGCGGCCATCAGCGTGTGTTTGTTTTTCGTGACCGTCGACCTGGGGAGGCCGGACCGTTTCTGGCATCTGTTTCCCGGGATCGGGCGGTTCAACTTCCCGTTCTCGATGCTCACCTGGGACGTGATCGTCCTCTGGGGCTACCTGCTGTTGAACCTGCACATTGGCGGTTACCTTCTGTACATGCGGTTCCTGGGGCGGAAGCCAGACCCCCGGTGGTACGTGCCTTTCGTTTTTCTGTCGATCGTCTGGGCGATATCGATCCACACCGTCACCGCCTTTCTCTACTGCGGGCTGGGGGGGCGGCCGTTCTGGAACACTGCATTGCTGGCTCCGCGGTTCCTGACCTCTGCGTTCGTCTCCGGCCCGGCATTCATCATCCTCGCGCTGCAAGTCATCCGGCGGGTCAGCTCGTTCCATGTGGGCGACGGTCCGATCCGGACGCTGGTGAACATCATGCGAGTCACGATCCTCATCACCCTGCTGATGGTCGGTTCGGAGGTGTTCACGGAATTCTACGCTGGAGGCAGCCACACGGCGTCGGCCCGGTACCTGTACTTCGGACTGCACGGGCACTACGCGCTCGTGCCCTGGATCTGGACTTCAATCGGTTGCACCACGCTGGCGGCCCTGATCCTGCTGTGCCCCAAGGTGACGGAGCACCTCCTGCTGCTGGACACCGGCTGTGTGCTGGCGTTCGTGGGGCTCTGGATCGAGAAGGGCATGGGCCTGATCGTCCCGGGCTTCGTCCCGTCCGCGCTCCACGAGATGGTCGAGTACCTGCCCAACCGGACGGAGTGGATGATCTCCGCCGGGATCTGGGCCTTCGGGATGATGATCTACACCGTCGCCCTGAAGATCGCCCTGCCCATCTTCACCGGGGAAATGACACTTGCGTCGCGTTCCGCCGGGCGTTGAGTTGGAACAGTCGTCTCCCGCCCCCGCCTGGTCGATCGCCCCGATCCTGCCATGAACCTGACCCCTGAGATTCTCGGACTCTACGTGTCGCCGGGGCACAACTTCTTCGGCCACCACGAGCAACCCGCCGGCACGCATCCGGTCCTGGCGGTCCAGGAAATCCACTGCCTCGCCGGGCGGGGCATCGAGGGCGATCGCTTCCTCGACTTCAAAACGGACTACAAAGGCCAGATCACATTCTTTAGCTGGGAGACCTACGAGGCGCTCTGCCGCACCCTGGGCGTGGATGCGGCGGACCGCGGGCCCGGGGTGTTCCGCCGCAACGTGGTCACCCGCGGGCTCGACCTGCCTTCCCTCGGGGGCGCCGAGTTCGAGATCCAGGGCGTTCGCTTCATCGGGGCCGGCGAGTGCTTCCCATGCCACTGGATGGATCGCGCGTTTGCTCCCGGAGCCGAGCACGCCCTCCGGGGGCGGGGCGGTCTGCGCGCCCGAATCCTCACGGACGGGCACCTGCGCTGCTCGGGACCCGGGGCGCCCATGCCGCCGGCCAACTTTCCATAGGAGCCTCCTTACGTCGGCTCCAATATCGGACGAGGCTGGTTGAGCGGGCGTAGCCAGGACCCCGGTTCTTCAGAGGATCTCACCCTGCTGAAACACCGTGACCCGCGCGCGGGGCGGTGCTCCGGAGCGCGATTCGCTGGTGAAGTCGACGTCCACGTACCGATCCGCCACGGCGCCGAAGGCGAGGTGATGGGGGCTTTCGAGGCGGAGTGCCACCAACGTGCTCGAAGAAGCCGGTGATGGTGCGCATCGCCGTGGTCGACTCGTTGACCACGATTTCCGTGGTGTTCGTGTCGATCTGGTTGAAGCCAAGTTGGTGCGCCATCTCGATCCAGTCGGTGGCGTTGGTTTCGGTCAGCGTGCCGAAGTTGAACAGGTACGAACGGTGGTTGAAGGGGATGTGGCGGGCCCAGGGGCCGGCGACCCGGCACACGGGGAATTCGCTGGCGCCGGCCAGGGTTCCATGGAGGGCGACGAGCATGGCGGTTGGAGTCGCGGAAAGCGAGGAGGACAGGGGGGCATCCCGGCCGTGCAGGCGGGGTTCCGCAGGCCGCGTGGCCTCGGAACCGTCCTGGCGTGGACAAGAATTGAGGTGGATTCGACAACCGGGGTGGAGACCGGGTCGCGGGGCCCAAGGGACGATGCGCGTGAAAGCCACCTGATCCGCTGACCCCGGGGGCATCAGCTTCCCGGGGAGCGGTTGGGATGTGGTTCACGCCAGGGGTCACCATGGTGCCTATTGTCTCCACCGGTAAACGAAAGGCCGTCGCGGCAGTGCTCGAGCATGCCAGCGGCGACAAGCGTTTTAGGATTCTCGAGACGCACATCAAGCGGCATCAGCAGAAGTCGGACGCGCTCATCGAGATCCTCCACAAGGCGCAGGAGCTTTTCGGGTTCTTGGATGACGGTCTGATGATCTTTGTGGCGCATCATCTCAGATTGCCTCCGAGCCGGGTGTACGGGGTGGCGACGTTCTACCACTTCTTCACGCTCAAGCCGAAGGGCACGCACACGTGCGTCGTTTGCCTGGGCACCGCCTGTTATGTGAAGGGGGCGGACAAGGTGCTGCGGGCGGTTGAGGCTCGAGCGGGGGTGAAGGCGGGGGAGACCACGGCCGACCAGCGGTTGTCGGTGCTGACGGCGCGCTGCATTGGCGCGTGCGGCATCGCGCCGGCGGTGGTCTACGACGGCCAGGTGACGCCACGCCAGACGCCGGAATCCGCGGTTGAGCATGTGAAAGGTTGGTGCGCGCATGGACCTTAAGGATTTGCTCGAGGTGAAGGAGCAGGAGTTGGCGGGTCGCAAGCCGATCTGCATCCGGTGCTGCACTGCAGCGGGTTGCCTCTCGTCGCGTGCCGAGGCCGTGAAGGACCGGCTCGAGCGGGCGGTTTATGATGCGGGACTGGCCGACCGCGTGGAGGTTCGGGGCGTGGGATGCCTGAAGCTGTGCTGTCAGGGGCCGCTGGTGGAGGTGGATCCGAGTCACCAACTGTTCGTCCGGGTGACGCCGGAGGAGGCCGGCAGCATCGTGGACGCCTTGAACGGGGAACCGGTGAAGGTGGCGCGCGGCGACCTCGAACTGCCCTTCTTCAAGAAACAGATGTCGGTGGTGCTGGCGAACAGCGGCTTGGTCGACCCGAACCGGATCGAGTCGTACATCGCGGTGGATGGTTACCTGGCGCTGCACCACGCGCTGCGGGAGATGACGCCCAAGGCGGTCGTGGACGAAATGCTCGCCAGC
>JBBQML010000348.1:0-5721 GCA_038328885.1 Verrucomicrobiota bacterium
CGAGTGGCTGTGGCATTTGTAGCAGTGCTCGCTGAGCACGGGCCGGACCTTGGTTTCGAAAAACTGCAGCTCGGCCGCAGGAAGGGGCGCATTCCCGGCCGCCGCGTGCGTGCCGGTGGCAAGGAGGGAGACCAGAGCGGCACCGGCGAGCGCGATCCGGACGGAGGTCATGTGAGGACGGGGCGGACGACGTTGCCGGCGACATCGGTCAGGCGGAAGTCGCGGCCGTTGTAACGGTAGGTCAACTTCTTGTGATCAAAACCGAGGCAGTGGAGGATGGTGGCGTGCAGGTCGTGTACGTGGACCTTGTCGGACACGGCGGCGGCGCCAAATTCGTCGGTGGCACCGTGGACGACGCCTCCCTTCACCCCGCCGCCGGCCATCCAGATGCTGAAGGCCTTGGCGTTGTGGTCGCGGCCCGGGTTGTCGCCGCCGTTGCGATCGCGCGTGGGTTTGCGGCCGAATTCGCCGCCCCAGATGACGAGCGTGGAGTCGAGCAGGCCGCGGAGCTTGAGATCGGCCATCAAGGCGGCGAGCGGCTGATCGATTTCGCCGGCCTTGGTGGTGATGCGGTCCTCGAGGTCCTGATGGTGGTCCCAGCCATCGTGCCAGACTTGGACAAAACGCACCCCGCGTTCAACGAGCCGGCGGGCGATCAGCAGCTGTTTGCCCTGCTGGGTGTTGCCGTAGGCGGCGCGGACATCCGCGGGTTCCTTGTTGATGTCGAAGACATCCGTAGCCTCGGTCTGCATGCGGAAGGCGATCTCGTAGGTCTCGAGACGGGACTCGAGGGCAGCATCGCGGGCAAGATTCTGTGCGTGGAGCTCGTTGAGCTGATGGACGAAGTCGAGTTGCCGGCGCTGCTCGGGCTTGGAGACGTAGGCGTTGCGGATGTTTTGAATCATCTGCTGCACGTTGGCCGCCGTGGTATTGACACTTGTCCCTTGGTAGACGCCGGGCAGGAAGGCTGAGCCGAAGGTGCCCGCGCCGCCGGTGGGGATGCGATTGCCCCGCAGGGAGATGAAGCCGGGAAGGTTCTGATTTTCGGTCCCGAGTCCGTAGACCACCCAGGAACCGAGACTCGGTTTGGTGATCCGGATCGAGCCCGTGTTCATGAAAACGGTGGCGACATCGTGGGCCGGGATGTCGGTGTACATCGACTTGATGACGGCCATGTCGTCGACGTGAGCGGCGGTCTTGGCGAAGAGATCGCTGACCTCGATGCCGGACTTGCCGTAACGCTTGAAAGCGAACGGCGAACCCATGGCGACCCCGCCGTCGGTGCCGATGGTCTTGCCGTCCATGCGGGTCAGGGTAGGTTTATGGTCCCACGTATCCACATGGGAGGGAGCCCCTTGAGCAAAGATATGAATCACCGCCTTGGCCTTGCCGGCGAAGTGAGGCACCTTCGGCAGGAGGGGACCTCCGGTGGTGGCACCGGCGGGTGAGGCGGCCACGAGCTGGCTCGGATCGAGCAGGGAGGAAAGGCTGAGGGCACCGAGTCCCATGCCGACCCGGCTGAGGAACTGTCGGCGGTTCAGCAAGTAGTCTTCGATATTGGTCGAGACGCCGCAGCAGGGGTGGGGGGCGTGGGGATGCGGGTCGTGGGAAGGCACGGGAACGTTCGGGTTGTGGCTTAAGACGGCACGGACGGGCGGAGGTTTCGTGCCAAAACGAACCATTTCGGTGCGTTTAGGGGATCGCCGTAGGGGACTGGGGGATGCATCGATTTTCCGCATCTGGTCCGATGTAGGTGGCCTCGCCGAGGCCGCGTGGGATTAGCGACGCGCAACCCCCGGCCTCATCGAGGCCAGCTACAGCGGAAGTTGCGGGCGCGAGCGCGACACCCAGCGCTACTTCACGACCGGGCGCAGGACCATGTTGCGGTAACTGACCGGGCCGTGGTCACCCTGGAGGAACAGGGGGCCGGGGCGGAATTGATCGGACCACATGGCGCCGCCGGTGCAGCCGGCGAGAGGCTGGTTGTCGATGATCGTTTTGCCATTGAGCACGACGGTGGCGTGGCGATCGACCAGCGTGATGTTCAGGGTCTGCCATTCGCCAGCCGGCTTCTCGGCGGCGACCGTTGGGGTGATGCGACTGTAAACGGCACCCATGTTATGGAGATCAAGGGCCTTGCCGTAGGAGTCAAAGACCTGGACCTCGTAAATGCCGCGCAAATACACCCCGCTGTTGCTGCCCTGGGGCACATTGACCTCGAGGATGAGGTTGAAATCCTCGAATTCGCGATCGGTCCGGAGATTGCCATAGCGAACCTTGGGCTGGCCGGGGGCGGCTTCGGCGGGGCGGTTGTGCAGCACGCCGTCGGTGACCGACCAGCCATTCGGGGCGTTCGTTTCGATCAGGCGCCACCCGGCGAGATCCTTCGCGCCCAGGAGCGTGACGGGGGCTCCGTACTTGACCTTTGAGAGGTTGGGACGCGCTGGCAGTGCCGGAATGCGCTTGCCGGTGAATTCGGCGCGATCGAAACCTGAACCGTCCGGACGCGGAGCCAGGCGAGTCAACCGAATCGTGTCACCCTCGGCTTTGGCGGTGAGGGTCTCGGTCAACTGCTGTTTGCGCACCACCTTGCCGGCGGCGTCCTTGCGTTCGACCTCGCGCACGCGTGTGACCGTGGCGGTGTCGCCGTCGATCGTGACGCTGGCGACGGGGAGCACGCTGCCGCCGCCCCAAAGGATTGAGCCGTCGTACCAGCCGTTTTCTTTCTTCAATTCGAGCCAGCCGGCGCTGCCCCCGGGGATGGTCAGGGCCCAGCGGTCAAGCAGGGCATCGCTGGGTTGGGCGGCGTGCAGCAGACCGGCGAAGGCGCCGGTGAGGGTGAGAGTGGAGAGGAAGCGGAGTGCGACCGAAGCGGGACGGGACAGAGGAATCATGGGATGAAAGGACGGAGCCGGTTTCGGCGGCGGAGGGGGAAGGGTTGAACCTTGGACGGAGCGGAGAAGCGGGAGGGGGAATGCGTCGGGGGAATCTAGCGATTGTCGGGGTCGGAAGACAAGGGTTTTGGCCGTGGGAGGAGCCTCGGGCCGGGATCGGATGGGGAGCCATTTGCGTTCGTCGGGATGACAGCTAGGATTTCGCATGTCAGACTTTGTTCCCACCCGGGCTGCTGGATTGAGCCGTTTGCAGGCGTTCCTGCCGAGGGCGGGGCACTATGCGGAGGAACGGAATTTTGACCGACCGGGGCACCCCACGGTTTCGCGTCTTTCGCCGTGGTTGCAGCGACGCTTGGTGACCGAGGAGGAGGTGTGTGAGGGGGTCGCGAGCATGCACCCGTGGGCGCAGGTGGAAAAGTACCAGCAGGAAGTCTGTTGGCGCACCTATTGGAAGGGCTGGTTGGAGCACCGGCCGGCGGTGTGGCAACGGTATCGTGCGCGGCTGGATGCGTTGCGTGGTGCGCTGCCCTCCGGTTATGCGGAAGCGGTGGAAGGCAGGACCGGGATTCCCGGGTTTGATCACTGGGCGAGGGAACTGGTGGCGACCGGCTGGCTGCATAATCACGCGCGGATGTGGTTCGCGAGCATCTGGGTCTTTACGCTTCGTTTGCCCTGGGAGCTGGGGGCGGACTTTTTTTGGAGGCACCTGCTCGATGCGGATGTGGCCTCGAACACCCTTTCCTGGCGCTGGGTCGCGGGCTTGCACACCCCGGGCAAAACGTACTTGGCACGGGCGGACAACATCGCGCACTACACGGACGGACGATTTGATCCGACGGGGCGGTTGGCGGCGCTGGCTGAACCGCTGTCGGAGCCGGCATTGCCGGACCCGGTGCCGCTGTGGACGCCGTCGCGGACGACGGAGGCGTTGGCCGGGCCGGTTGGGCTCTGGCTGCACCCGGAGGATCTTTGCGTGGAGAGTGTCGACTTCGGACCAGAGGTGGTGCCGGTGAGCATCTTCGCGGCCTGGGCGGAGCCGGCGGCGCGGGCTTGGGGGTGGAGCGACGCGGTGGTCGCCTTCAGCCAGGCCGCGCTTGCTGATGGGGCCTCGCGCGCGGCCTTGGCGTGGGACGCGGAGGTTCACGCGGTCCGGGTGGCGGACATGGGAACCGCCGCGCTCGCCTGGGCCGAGGCTGGGGGCTTGAAGAGCGTCATCGCCCTTCGACCGGCGGTGGGGCCGTGGCTTGAGGCGGGGTTGGAGATCGAGGCGGCGCTGGGGAGGGCCGGGATCGAGTTACGCTGGTACCGGCGGGCATGGGATTCGACCCTCTATCCCTTGTCGCGGCGGGGCTTTTTTTCGTTCTGGCAATCGGCCGCGCACCACGTGCAGTCCCGACCACAGTCAACGGCGAAAGCCATTGCGACACCGCAGGTGCTGCCGTCCCCGCTGCCCCCGACCCAGCTCGTCCTCGTCTCTTCGCCACCTCCCCGACGCGGTCGCTAATTCACCCGATTGCTCCAGCTGGCCTTTGGTTAGAGGTATGACCTGACCCTCTGGAATTCCCCCTGGCAGATCTGAACCAGGGCCCGAGGCAGGCCGGATGGAGGGTTCAGATGGCCGGCCGACTTCAACGGGAGATGGGTGTGCCGGTGGTCTGGCTGGCGGCTGCATTGAGCTGGGGTCGGCCCGCTGCCTTTCGCACCCGTCTTTCGCGATTTCGGTCGTGGGTAACACGGTAACGACATCACCCCATGGATCGATTCCCTGCCGTGGAATGGATCAAGCAAACTGCCCTTGAGCTTGGAAGGTGGTCAGGGGTGGCGGCCACGCGGCTACCGCCGCGGGCCCGCGCGCCGGCTTTTCCTTACGAACGGGCCGCAACGCGCGTGACATTCCACTTTCCCTTCCCGGCGCCCTCGGACGTGGTACTATCGTACGTGCCTTCAAGACGGTCTCCCGTCAGCACGCCGGTGAGCTTGCTGGAGGCGGCCGTGCCCTGAACGTCCCACGCAAACTCGGTCTCGAGCTTGTTGCCGTCGAAACGGACGGACTTGGTGGTTGTGGGGACGTTGCTGCCTTCGAATGTAAAAGAGGCCTCCATTGTCCACGCGGAGTCCGTGCCTTGCGAGAACTTCAGCGTGAGAGCGCCGGACGTCTCGTTTTCGCCCCGCCATTTGCCGGAATACTCACCCGCGAGCGAAGGATTGGTTTTTGCCGCAGCCGCCGACGGCTTGGTTTCGGCGCTCAGTGCCGCGTTTCCAGTCGCGATGAACATCGCAAGGAGAGCGGAAGTCAGAATTTTTTTCATGATTTGGGGGGCAGGAGGCATTCCATTCGAGGCCCGCCGAAAGGCGGGAAACTCGTGAAGGCTTGTTCGTTTAGGCAGTTGTGCGAGGACTCAAAGTCGAGCAGAAAAATTCGATTCCAGGAGACTCGATCTTTTGGGTCGCTCTTCGCGCCCGAGCAGGCACCCACCCCGTGCAAGGCTGATTTCTCCCTGAGAATGGGTGACTGGGGTCAAGCAACGTTATATTGGGAGAAGGCTGAGGGTTCCGTAGGGGATCGGTGATGCCTCAATCGGCGGGGGTCGACTGTCCTGGGTCGGTTTACCATGTGATCGGCCGGGGAACGGTCGGCAGGGATATGTTCGGCTCGCCGAGAAAAGTAAAAAAAGACGTCATAAGTAAAAAAAGACGTCATAGCTTGACTCTTGACAATGTGCCGGGGAAGAGTTGAAATCGATAGATGGCGAGGTCGTTGCGAATCGAGTACGCGGGGGGACGGTATCATGTGATTAACCGTGGCAACTTTCGGCAGGATCTGTTT
>JBBQML010000349.1:0-5712 GCA_038328885.1 Verrucomicrobiota bacterium
CCTGGGTGGAACGGTGCGCTGACGCGGGGGGAGGAGGGGGGGCAGGCGGTGGATCGGTTCCGGGCAAACGGGGCCTCAGGGATGCCTTTTCTCAACGTCCCCGTGACCAGGACGTAACCGAGCCTTTGCACGATTGGTGGCCGGCCCACTAAAACGCGCGGGGGCCGACGTCGGGAAGCTCAAACCACCTCCGAAGACCCAGTAGAGTGAGCCTCCTCGTGTCGGCTCCTCTGTCGGATGGGGTTCTTTCGACGGAATGTTAGCCCCTGCCCGCGTCACCGCATCGGATCTCAGGTGTCATCTCTGTAAGTTCCAAGGCGATTCCGTGGCCGAATCGCAAAGATTCGGTGTCGGGCCGGGTCCGCTATTGTTCCGCGATCGATGAGGCCGCTATCACCTGCCCGGCGCTGACAGTCCTGTCGGCGCTCCCGGTCAACGAACCTGAACTCGGATCCGAATTCCCATCAGATCCGAGCCTGAAACCTGTCGGAAATGTCTATGATAATGAGAACGAAACCGTGTTGGACGATGTCGACTCCGTCCGCGGCCGCTTGGGGGTCGCTGATGGTCAGCATTGGAGCCTGTCTGACCCTGCCGGCCTTCGGCCAGAAGCTGTTCTTCGAGAACTTTGATGCCGTTCCTCTCGGACCCAACGTGGAGGAGGCTTCGGTCGGTGCCAAGGTCTGGACCAGGACTCCCCCCACGGGGTGGGTCATCGACGATACCGGGATGCCAGGCTATGGTCAGCCTGACTACGCCGACCGGGACGGTCGAACGGAATGGGCGGGGTGGAGCTTTGCGGACGTGAAGTGGTGGCCGACGGTCGACAACCAGCGCCGGTCCGAGTTTACGCTGGCCAGCGGCGCGGCGGCGATCGCCGATAATGATGAGTGGGATGATGCAGGCCACTACCCGGGCTTGTTCAACTCGTTCCTCTCCACTCCAGAGATTGCCGTCACCGGCAAAGCCGCCAACAGCCTGGTGCTGGCGTTCGATTCCTCCTGGCGCCCCGAGGCCCGCGACGACGGTGCCCCGAACTTTCCCGTGGACGAGAACGGCTCGCCGACCAACAACCAGACCGCGGTGATCACCGCCCAGTGGGACGGAGGAGCTCCGGTCGAGGTCATCCGCTGGGAATCGGTCTCGGACAGTCCCTTCTTCAAGGCGGACGGTGAGTTTATCAACGAGGCCGCCCTGGCGGCCCTCAACAACCCGGCGGGCGCCCAGAAGCTCAAGCTCAAGTTCGGGCTGATCAACGCCGCCAATGACTGGTGGTGGGCCTTCGACAACCTGGCGGTTGGCGAACCCCCGCTGCTCACCGGGCTCACCGGCACCGGGATCGGTTTCACCGCCCGGATCAGCGAGGCACTCGGCAAGACTGTGAACGATGCCGTCGCGATCACGGGCAAGCTCGACGGGCAGTCGGTCACCGCCACCGCGACCCGTGACGGCGAGCGTGTGCTGGTGACCCACGACCAGTCGCCCAAGATATTCGCCCCCCTCTCGACGCACACCGTGGAGGTGTCCTTCACCACCGGCGAGGGCAAGCAGGTCACCGACACCGCCGAGTTCACGGCGCCCGGTTACACCACCGCCTCCGCGACGCCGACGAGCCTGACGGCGACGATCAGCGAAACCAGTTACCTAACGGTCGACGAGTCCAAGGGGGTGCAACTCGAACTCGACGGAGCGGCGGTGACCGCGACGTCCGTGAAGCGCGAGGATCTTGCGGCGGCCGACGGGACCGACCTTCCTGACCGTATTCTCGTGACCTACTCGACGGGCTCCTCCGTCTTCGCGAGTGGTTCCACGCACGGCCTGAAGGTCTCGTTCACGACCACAACGGCCCAGGTCGTCGCGCAGACATTTGAGTTCAAGGCTCCGGACTACGTCACGTTGGCCGCGGGCTTGGGGACGGCGGTGGGCACGGGGGCTGATGAGGGCATGCGCTGGCGCACCCACCAGTTGGCCGCGCGAGCGACCAGCAACATTGCCACCGTGGAGAGTCAGCTCCGGGGCGAGCTCGGCCCGAGCATCCATGACCCCTCCAGTCAGAACTCGGCTGGCTATTTCGAGATGCCGTACATCAACTTCGAGCAAGTCGGTGCCGACGCGGGCAATTTCAAGCTGTCCTCGTCGATCGGAGACCAGCAGGTCACCGACGACATGATTCCCGGCATCCCCGGCCTCGAGGGTGGCAATGACAACATCGCCGGCGAGGGCCTGGCGTTCGTCGAGATCCCGGCCGCCGGGGTCTACACCATGGTCGTGAACAGCGACGATGGGTTCCAGGTCAGCGTGGGGAACGCGACCAACACCACGTATCAGGTGCTCGGGAAGGTCGACTCCACCCGGGGTGCAGCCGACACGGCGTTCTACTTCCGGGTAGAGCAGCCCGGAGTGTATCTCTTCCGGCTCCTCTGGTTCGAAGGCGGCGGCGGCGCGAGCGTCGAGTGGTTCACCGTCAAGGCGAACGGCGAGCGAGCGCTGGTCAACGGCCTCCAAACCGGGGCGCTGAAGGCCTACCAGCGGCGCACGGTCGCCGAACCCGCGATCCCCAGCGCTGCCGGCGGAGTTGCGAAGATCGGACTTCAGGCAGGCAAGGTCGTGATCGAGTACACCGGCACCCTGAAGAGCGCCGGGACGGTGAACGGAACCTACGCTCCAGTGTCGGGCGCGGTGTCCCCCTACTCGGTCACCCCGACCGAGGCGACACGCTTCTTCCTCGCCAACTAGTCAGGCGAGGCGCGGTGCAGTGCAGTGTGGAGTGTGGTCAGTGTGGGCCATGGCGGAGGAGTTGGGCGCAAGCCTGGCTCCTCCGCTCGCTTGGAGGACCTACCAGCCCGTTGAAAAAGTCTGGCAGCCGCTCGGAACGAGGCAAAGGAACCCCGAAAAACCAATGAATGCGCCGTGTCACCACGGCGACTGCGAGACAAGGGGGCTTTTTAAACAGGGATTCCGCCCAGGACGATGGCCAAACCTCAGGCGTCGGCAGTCGAGGTGGCGACCGACCGTTCGACAGCGATGCGCTTTGGAGCGGCGGCGCGCTTCGGCTTCCCCTTAGCCGCATGGGCTGGATTCTCCTTCTTGCGCGCCTTTTTGAGCTGCTTCTCGAGCGAAGCGGCCTTGATGTCGGACTTGTCGGCCGCGAGCGAGGCTTTGGCAAAGGCGCGTTTGGCTTTCCGGGCAGCTTGCCGCAACGCCTTGGCCTGACCCTTGGCTACCCTGAGTCGGGCCTTGGCTTCGCGGGCCTTCTCACGGGCCAGGCGAGCCGCGGCTTCGGCAGTTCCGGCCGCCTGCCGCAGTTGGTGCGCGCGGGCGCGTGCCGCAAGCCCCGTCCTCTCCTGCGTTTCGAGCTTCATAATATGTCCTCTTCTTCCGAGTTCCTGCCGCACCGGGTTCGGTTATCCGTAACACGGGCGTAACCTATTCGTAACAAGCAGCATAATACGCCATGGGTCACCTGACGAAAGGACTTCTTCGCTCGAAATTGGCGTGGCGGGAATCCCCGACGCGGAGGGACTAATCGACGCCCCCTTCGAGGCCCCGCACGAAGCCTGCCCGAGTCGGGGCCGGAGCGACCGAGTCCGGCCCGCGCACAGACCGCCAGATCACCTCGTTGAGCAGGAGGTCGTCCACGGCATCCTCGCGCGCGAAATTCATCCCCGCGGACGCCTCGTGTCCCCAGGCAGTCGCGAGGTCTCGCGCCGTGAGGTCCGCGCGTGCCGGTTCCGCCACGTAGGGACGCGGGTCGGCTGCGATAGCTCACCCCCGCCTCCTGCGCTCGGTCCCAGAGATAACCGCCTGCCGGTTCCGCGATCCGGAAGCGTCCTTCGCTCGGGTAGGCGTACTTGCGACCCCGGTTGTGGCCGTAGCTCAGGGGCCACATTTTCTCCACGTAGTCGGTCGCGTCCGCCGCGATCGACCACTCGTGACCATCCGCACTGACTTCGCTTTCGACGTAGAAGTTATCCAGCAGCACGAACTTCCGGGCGAGCTTGTGGTGGTTCGGGGTCACCGGTTCGGGGAAGATGCACAAACTCGGATCGCCGTTACCCTCCGGCAGATCCCCCAGCACCTGGTCGTAGGTGCGGTTCTCCTTCACGATGTAGATGCAGTACCGGATCGGCGACGGGTCTCCCACACGCAAGGGGATGGGGTGCGACGTGTCGAGTGGAGCCCGCGGGGTCGGCGGACGACACCCGTAGGTCCGCGCGGTGAAGTCGCCGAGGCGCTTGCTGAATTCCTCGCGGTCCGGCAGGTCGATGATCGAGAGGGTGCCGTGGAACAAACTGGCAATGTACTCCTCGACGCAAGGAGGAGGCTCCCGCCCCGGCTGAGGACCGTACCGGTTGGCCCGTGAAGCCACGCCCTTCCCGTTGGCCACGAGCAGGTGACCGCCATCGGGTGTCACCCGCACCGAAGTCGGGTACCAACCCACCGGAATGAACCCCAGGGAGCGGCTCCGGCCGATCTGGCGGGTGTCGAAGACCGACACGGCATTGATGTTGGCATTGGCCACGAAGAGCATCGTTTCGTCCGGCGTGAGGGCCAGACTGTTCGGAGTCGACCCCGGAAGCCCTTCGGGCCCGAGCTCGGCGGTCAGCGTCTCCGCCACCCGGCCCCCGTCAGTTTCGAGCACCGTGACCGTGTTTCGGTTCGCGTTGGCGACAAAGAGGTGGCGGCCGGAGCGGGTGAGCAGCAGTTCGTTGGGGTGTTCCTCTTGGTGACGCCCCCGACCTCGACCCGCCGCGGTGCGCCGAGAGTTCCGCCAGGGACAACCTTCTCTCGTGGACTGGCCGGATGTTGCCTCAAGGTCAACCAAGTGACGCCGTCCCGTCACCTCGACGCCTCCAGCATGCGGAGGTGGTCGCATTCATGTCCGGAGCCCGACGAGCGAAGAACCGCGCCTGCGGGGAAGGATTCACACTCATCGAATTGCTCGTGGTGATGGCGATCATCGCCATCCTTGCCAGTCTCCTGCTGCCCGCGCTCGCGACCACAAAAGAGAAAGGTCGGCAGGCCGTGTGCATCAGCAACCTCCGACAAATCTCACTGGGCACCACGCTCTACGCGCAGGACAGCAGCGACTGGTTCCACTATTTCAGAAATTCCGACGGGGTTCCGACTGTTCCCAACGGTGGCCAATGGTCCCTGGCGCCGGATCGGCCGGATCTCATCGACCTGCGCAACCCGGACCACCTCCAGATCGCCTACTGGGGAGTAGCCTGCGCGACCTATTTCGGGGGCGCACGAAGGGCGTTTCGCTGTCCTTCGGCCCGGGTGGTGGACGAGTGGCGGGAGCTGGGACTCGCCTTTCCGAGCGACTACGGGCTGAACTCGAGTTACGGCATCAACCGCTTCGTCGCTCTGGAGCTCCCCACACCCCTCGCGGCAGAACCCCAACAAGCCCGGCGCTAGACGGACATCCCCAGTCCACAAACCACGGTATTCGCGCAGGACTCCGCCGAGCAGCGATTTGAGGGACCTGAGGACACGCTTGGCCTCTTTCCCGGTTACGACGAGTGCCTCGTGCAGTGGAAGAGGAAGCTCGCCGCATTCTACCCCGGGAAGCGGATGGAATTCGAGTGGTTCCGGCATAACCGACGCTGCGCGACCCTTTGGATCCCAGGCAACGTATCGACCATCCCGCACACCCCGCGAGGGGTCGACTACCGTTGGTACACGGGCGAGGTGCCGCTGACCCCGCCG
>JBBQML010000350.1:0-5706 GCA_038328885.1 Verrucomicrobiota bacterium
CGGTTTGGCGCCCTCCACGGCGGTGCCGCCGATCCGGCGATCACCGCTGGCGTCGTCCTTCTTGAGGTCCACCTGGGCGAAGTATTGGGCCAGCTCGTAGTACTGGTCCTGGGTCCAACGCTCGAAGGGGTGGTCGTGGCACTTGTTGCAGTTGAACCGGGTGGCGAGGAAGAGGTGGGTCGTGTTCTCCATCGCCTCCGTCGGCGTGCGCAGGATCTTCCAATACGCGGCGGCCGGGTTGTCCTTGTTGGAGCCCGTGGCGGTGAGGAGGGCGCGGACGAATTCGTCATACGGCGTGTTGGCGGCGATCCGCGCCCGGATCCAATCGCGGAACCCGCGGGCGCCTTCTTCACCCAGGAACTTCCGGTTCACCTGCAGCAGGTCGGCCCACTTGTTGGCCCAGTGATCGACGAAGGCCGGGCGGTTGAGCAGTCGTTCGATGAGGGCGTCACGCTTGCTCCGGGGGTCGCGCGGGTTGGCGAGGAATTCGCGGACCTCCCCCGCGGTGGGAGGCAGCCCGGTGAGGTCGAGCGAGACCCGACGGAGGAAGGTCGCGTCGGAGCAGAGCCCGCTGGGGAGGATCTTCAGACGCCGCCATTTCGCGGCGACCAGTTCGTCGATGCGGTTGTTGGCCGGCGGGGCCTCCCAGACAAAGCCGTCCCGGTCACCCATCACGGTGAGCGTGGTGGCGGCGTAGTTGCCCTCGTAGCGGGCCAGGATGGGAGCTTCGCCGCGTCGAAGGCTGGTCAGGATGCCGCCGGGTTCGGCTCCGGCAACATCCGCGTTGCCCGTTTCGACGAAGGCTTCCGCCGTGACATCACGGGTCCGGCCGTCCGCGTAGGTCGCCACCACGCGCATCTGTTGCCGGGCGCCCGGCGTGAGGACGACCGGGTTGGCAGGGGTGAGGTCGATCCGCGTCACGCGCGGCGCGGCGGGCGCGAGTCGGGCACCGTCGAGGATCCACTGGCGGAGGATGGCGTAGTACTCGGACCCCGGGGAAGTTCGGGCGCCGCCCTCGTGCGGGACGAAGCCGGTCGCCTTGAGGAGCATGAGGCTTTGGTCCGGGGCGGCCGGGTTGATGCGCCGGGCGGCGACGTCGTCGGTGAGGCTGCGGACATCGAAGACCGGGTCGTAGCCGCGGAGCGAGAGCTTGAAGCCGTTCTTGCCCTCGCGTGCGCCGTGACACGTGCCGGCACTGCAGCCGAGGCGGGCGAGGACCGGATTCACGTCGCGCACGAAATCCGCCTCGAACGCCGGGTTGAAGGCGGTGAGGTCGATCGGAACCGTGGTCTGGCGGTCGCCGACGTGGATCCGGAGGATGCCGCGCCCGGCGGCGACAGCCGTGAAGCGCCCGCGGGTGGAGACGGTGGCAAGGGGGGCGTTGGTGGCCTCGCCCTCGATTTCAAAGCGCGCCAGGCGGGTGACGTCAACGGTGTCACCGGTGGTGAGTTCGGCGGTGATGACCAGTTGCAGATGCTCGCCCTGGCTGGCCACGAGGAGCACGGGAGGCTCGACGGACAGGCCGACGATGCCCTGGGCCGCCACCGGTGGTTCGATGGGCGCGGCGGGCCCGGTGGGTTCAGCGGGTTCCGGGTTGGCCGTCCGGGCCGGCACAACGCCAGCCGGGCTTTCGGCAGGCAGAGCTTCCCCGAGCGGGGCCGCGGCGAAGACAAGGTCGAGGCTGCCTGATTCCGCATCGATCATCAGGATCACGCCCGAGCCGGTGCCGGCGGCGACCCGCCGGCCGTCGGGACTGTAGCTGAGGGCGTAGACCGGGGCCGACGGGACCTCGACGTGGTGGAGCAGTTTGACCTCGGCGGTGGTGAACCGCTCGATGGCCTCGCGTTCGGCAGGCGTGTATTCGCCGCTCGTTTTCTCGTAGGCCTTGAGGAGCGCCTCCGGGATGACCGGGTCAAACCGGGCCTCGTACAGGTTCACCGACCCGCGTCCGTCGAGGCTGGCCGCCGCCGCGATCGCCTGGCCGTCGGGCCGGTAATCCACGCTGAAGATGCGCCCGGTCATCGGGGCGAATCGTCGCAGCAGCGTGGCGTTGTCCCCGATCTTCCGCGCGGCCTGGCGGAAGACCTGGAAGACCTGGGGCACGCCGTCGGCCCCACCCACGAGCACCTCGTCCCGGGTGGGATGACGGGCCACGCTGAGGAGGCCGCCGCGCAGCGCGCCCGGCGTGATCGAGGTGAGGTTGTCGACGAACCGTTGCGTGGGGACTTCAGTCAGCTTGGCCGTCATGTCCCGGCCGACCGAGATGACGTGGGTGCCATTGGTGGAGAAGACCGTGTCGAGCACCCAGTCCTCGTGCGCCATCTGCTGGAGGACCTGGCGGCCGGTCGCGGCGTCGAGGGCGCGGACGGTCTTATCCGGGCAACCGAAAGAGACGAGCTTGCCGTCCGGCGACCAATTGACCCCGTAGACGGTGTCGTAGCCAACGGGGACAGAGACCTTGAGTTGGCGCGTGGCAACGTCCCAGATCTGGATCTCGCCCAGGCGGGCGGGTTGGCCGCCGGCGACGGCGAGCGCGGTGCCGTCGGGGGAGAACCGGATGGATTGGATGCGCTCGGCCAGGCCGATGAGCCGGGCGGCGAGGCCGGAGCCATCGGCACGGTGGAGAAGCACCTCGTGGAAGCCGGCAACGGCCAGGAGTTGGCCGTCGGGCGAGAAATCCAGCGCGGTGATGGCCGGGGGCCGCGAGTAGGTGGGCGGGTGTTCGGCGTCGAAGCTCCGGACGGCATTGGACGGGGTGTCGTTGGTGGCGCCCTCCGCAATCCAGCGGTGGACGAGTTCGATCTCGGTCGCGTGGAGCGAGGGTTTGCCCTTGGGCATTTCCGCGTCGCCGTCGGTTGGGGTGATCTGCTGGAGGAGGTGGCTGGCCTCTGGATGCCCGGGGACGACCGGGCGTTCGCCGCTTTCCCCGGGCCGGGTCAGGCGGTTGAAGTCGGTCATCACATAATCGCCGCGTGCTTTGGCGGGCTGGTGGCAGCCCTGGCAGTGGGCTTCGAAGAGCGGGCGGATCTGGCGGTGGAAACTCACCGGCCCCAGCGCGCCGGGGGGTTCCGCAGCGGTCGCGGCGCCCAGGGTTGCGCTGAGGAGGGCGACCGCGGCGTGGAGGATGAGCGTGGCAGAGCCGCGGGGTGGGATGGCCGGGGTTGGGGGCGAGAGCCTGATCATGAGGCTTAGTGGGGCTTCTGGAGCGGGGTGCGCTCCCGGGGTATATGCGGGCATAACCGGATCGGGTTCCGTGGGCAAGCCCCGCGGAGGCCGGAAGGAGATCAGCGCTGCATCCCCGAGCTGTCGGTCACCGCACCGTGGACTGGAGTCCACGGTGATCCAGAGTGCCAGGCACCGGGTTGCGGGGCTGCCTGGGCGGCGCGGGCGGCCTCGGCGGCGGTGGGCAGATCCGCGAGGCCGGCGGCATCGAGTGGGCGTTCGGAGGCGCACAACTGGAGCAGGACCTCTTCCTTGACCGCGGACGGCACCACCTGCGCGTAGCGTCAGTGGCAGTACAGGATGCGCGGGGTCGGGTTGGCGTCGGCGGGGTTCATTCGGAGGCGGCCTCGGACTTCTGCTTTTCCAGCAGGCGATCGAGGGTGGCGTCGAGCACTCCGACGTAGCCGTGGACGTCGAGATGTCCCGGGGTGGGCCGGCCTTCCACGGTGTACAACCAGACGTGGTGGATGTCGTGGGCCAGGGATTCCAAGCCCTCCGTCAGGGCCGGGTTGCCCCCGACGAACGTGCCATCGGCAACGCAGAAGACGTCGCTGAGGGCCTTGAAGCCCTCGATATTTCCGACCACGTCCCCGGGACGGACCCGTTGACCGGGGGTGGCTTCGAAGCGGGCTTCGACGAGTTCACCGAGCATCCGGAGCGCGAACTTGGTGAGGCCGATGCGCCAGCCATGCGGGAGGGCCGGGTCGGGGGCGAGCCAGGCGTGGGATGCGGTGTAGCGATGGCCCACCGGGAGGTGGGCTGTGAACGTGGCTCGCTGGTAGAACAACGTGTCGCTCACGGACGCTTTTGGGCGCGCGGAAGATAGCGAACGAGTCCGAGAGGGACAGGGGAAATCGTTGCAGGGAAATCGTTGCGGGCTGTTCGGGCGTTCAGGCGAGGAGTTCCTGGACCACGTGTGCAGGTTCCACGCCGGTCAGGCGCGCGTCGAGGCCCTGGTACCGGATGGAGAAGCGCTGGTGATCGATGCCCAGCAGGTGGAGCACCGTGGCATGGAAGTCGCGCACGTGGACGGGGTCCTTGACGATGTTGTAGGAGAAATCGTCGGTTTCGCCGTGTATCGTGCCCCCCCGGGCGCCGCCGCCCGCCATCCAGAGCGTGAAACAGCGCGGGTGATGGTCGCGCCCGTAGTTCTCCCGGGTCAGCCCGCCTTGGCTGTAGATCGTACGGCCGAATTCGCCGCCCCAGATGATCAGAGTGTCCTCGAACAGCCCGCGTGCCTTGAGGTCCTGGATGAGCCCGTAGATCGGTTGGTCGACGTCCTTGCACTGCGAGGGCATGCGGCCACCGACGTTGGCATGGTGATCCCAGTTATTGTGGTAGACCTGCACGAAGCGGACACCGCGTTCGACGAGCCGGCGGGCGAGCAGGGCGGTGAAGGCAAAGGTCCCGGGCTTCCTTGCCTCTTCGCCGTACAGCCCGTAGGTCGAGGCCGGTTCGTCGGCAACCTCCATCAGTCCGGGGACACTCGCCTGCATGCGGAAAGCCATCTCGAACTGCTGAATCCGCGTGTGGGTCTCGGGATCGCCGAGGGCGGCGTAATTGAGTTCGTTGAGTCTCCGCAGGCCGTCCAGTTGGCGTCGGCGCAGTTCGGTGGAGACCCCCGGAGGATTGTTGATGAAGAGGATCGGATCGCCCTGGCTGCGGAACGAGACGCCGGCGTGCTCGCCCGAGAGGAACCCGCTCGACCAGAGACGGGCGGAGATGGCCTGGAGCTGTTCCTTGTTGCTCGGCTCGGCGACGAGGACCACGAAGGTGGGGAGATTGGCGTTGAGGGAGCCAAGGCCATACCCGACCCACGAACCGAGGCAGGGGCGCCCCCCGATCTGGTTCCCGGTCTGCATGGCGGTGATGGCGGGTTCGTGATTGATGGCCTCGGTGTGCATCGACCGGATGAAGGCCAGGTCGTCGACGCATCGGGCCGTCCAGGGGAGCAGTTCGGTGACCCACATCCCGGACTGTCCGTGCCGGGCAAACCGGTACTTGGAGGGTGCGATCGGGAAGCGTGCCTGGCCGGAGGTCATCGTCGTCAGGCGCTGGCCCTGGCGGACGCTGTCGGGGAGGTCCTTGTCGTACCAGTCCCTCGCCTGGGGCTTGTAGTCGAACAGGTCCATCTGGGAAGGCCCTCCGACCATGTGGAGGTAGATGACGTGCTTGGCCTTCGGGGCGAAGTGCGGGAGACCGGGGTGCGGGCCAACCGCTGCGGAGGCGGAGGATCCCGAGGCGAGGCCGCGGAGGGGTGAGCCCAGGAGGGAGGACAGGGCGGTGGCGCCCAGGACGTTCCTGCCGCGGGTGAAGAACTGTCGCCGCGTTTCCAGGCGCCGGAATTCATCAAGGGGGCTCATGGGTGGAACGGGTGGATCACTTGCAGAGGGCCTCGTCCAGGTTGAGAAACTGGTGGGCCACGAGGGTGAGGGCGGCGAGTTGGGTGGGGCGATCCGAGGAGGGGAACCTGGGCTCCCCAGC
>JBBQML010000351.1:0-5694 GCA_038328885.1 Verrucomicrobiota bacterium
CCTCGGCGTCCAGGGGTTGCACAGCGACCGGGGTGTTGGCGGGGATACGAAAGAAGCTGGAGCCGTCGGGCTGGATCGGCACCGTGCCGATCATCCGCCGCACGTCCCAGCCGCCTTCCATGCCGACGAAGTAGTGACCTCCCTGGTTGCGGTACGAGTACTCGTATTGGAACAGGCGGAGGTTCTTGACGGTGCCCCGCGGCACGCCGGCGAGGCCGCCGCCCGCGTAGATGTCCTGGATGAACACGGTGGCGTTGGTCAGGGCGAGGTCGACCCGGTCCTGGAGCACCGGCGGTCGCGGCGTCGGGCGAAGGGGCAGCGGTTCCAACAGGGCGTAGCCCGGTTCCTCCTTGAGGAGGAGGAGATTGTCGAAAGTGTCCACCAGGTAGAGCCCCCACGGCGCCTCCGGCCGGGGTTTGCACGCGGCGAGGTAGTACTTGTCACTCAGTGGGTAGGGATGGAGGAACCGGGGCCAGGAATCATCGACGAGGCTGTCCTTGATGATCGCCTGAACTGGCTTGCCGTGACCCGGGATGCGCTGGATCGCTCCCGATCCTTCCTGGCGTCCCTTCGCCGCATCGAAGACGATCAACTCGCCCATCCGGGGCACTCCGTGATGCCCGGTGACGATCCCCACGAACCGTGTCGAAGTGCCAGGGATTGGTCGGGCGTAGAACAGCGAGTTCGGCCAGTAGGAATTGCTGCCGTAGAACTCGGTCTGGCCGGTGCCGTCCGGGTTCATGGACATGAGGACACGACTGAAATAATGGGCGGAATCGGTGTATTCCCAACGGAGGTAGAGAACGCGGCCGTTGGGCAGCATCGTCGGGCACCAGTCGTTGTCCTGATCGAAGCAGAGGCGGCGGATGCCGGTGCCGTCGGGCAGCATCAGGTGGAGATTCGCCACGTAATCTCCGCCGCCGACGCAGGGGACGCCCTGGAAGGTGCTGGTCGAATCGAAAATGATGCGTCCGTCCGGCAGGTACACCGCGTCGTAGCTGTCGATGTCCGGTTCGTCGGCGGGCGTGATCTGACGCAGGCCGCTGCCGTCCACCCTGACCTCGAAGATCTGCCAGTGGCGGTGGGTGCCGATCGACGAGAAGAGCAGTTTGTCGGCGTCGAAGTTGAGGTCGACATCGCCGACGAACCAGTTGGTGGCGGGTCGGTAGAGGGTGCGGATCGCCGGGTTGGCGTGCTTGAGCGGCAGCGTGGCGATGTCGTTGACCGTGGAGGGGTTCACGCTGGAGTTGCCCTGCCAGTTCTGGGGAAGGCACAGATTCGCCTCGCTCCGCCTGACCAGCAGAAGTTGCTCGAAGTCCAGCAGTGGATTGGCGAGGAGGGCATTGCGCTGCAGTTCCTGGAACCGCCCGAGGGTGCCGACGGCGGTGCGGTCACCTTTCCCGAGGGCCTGCTCGAGGAGGGGCAGTTCCTGCTCGAACCTGTCGAGCGCGCGGAGGAAGTCGGGGCCAGCGGGGTAGCGGTCGGCGAAGGTGCGGATCAGATCCTGCACGGCCAGTCGGAGCGGGCCGAGTTGGATCGTCTTCACCTCGGTTTGGGCCTGCTCGAGGTTGGCCACCTCGCGGGCGAGTGAGCGGAAGAGTTCCAGCCAGGCAGGGTTGTCGGGGGAGGCGTTCGCCTGGACCAGGGATTCCAGCGTCGCCTTTTCCGCCGCGACGGCCTGGAGACGGGCGAGCAGTTGGTTGATGGCGGTCCGGTCGATCTCGGTCTTTCCGGGGTTGCGGAACCAGTCCTCCGCCTCGGCGTATCGTGAGAAGAGGCGGGTTTCGGCGGGGAACCTCGCCCCCACGGAGGCGAGGGCGGCCGGGACCGAGTTGCCCGAATTGTAGTAGAATCCGGAGTCGCCGGTGCGGTTGAAGACCTTGATCAACACCTCGTTGGTACCCGCGCGGAGGCTGAGGTCGACGATGTCCTGATCGGGGGCGGCGCCGCGGGGAACGTCGCGCGAAAGCCGCTTCTCGCCGTTGAGCCACAGCGCGATACCGTCATCGCTGCCGAGGCTGACCTGCAGGGTGCCGGGGGTTTGAGTGGTCAGCGTCCGGAAGAAATAGTTGGCCGTGCTGCCGCCGGCCCGGAGGGGGTTGACGGAACCATCCTTCAGCGCCGCCGGGCGCCAGAGTTTCTTCCTCGCGTCGGTGGCCTCCAAGTCGACCCCCTGCTCGGGGAACCGGGCCTCCGAGAAGTCACTGACCGGCAAGGGGCCGGTCGTGTACCAGGCGGACTCGGTGACGGGAGAGTTCTGCCGCAGGGTGGCGCGTTGGGCCACCATGCTCTCCGCCCAGGATGGGGTGGGCTCGCCGGCGAACCCGGCGCGTGCCGCCAGCAACGCGGCCACGAGGAGTGAGGCCAGTGGGTGGTGGTGCCGGCAGCGGCCTCCGAGCGATGGGTTTGGCTTCATGTCAACGGTCAGCGCGGTCGTGAATCGCCTCGCCACTGGGCCGGAGCAGGCCGTGGCCGAGGCGGGTGGAAATTACCCTGGCCTGGCTCGAAACGAACTCCCCGACGGTCTCGAGCCCGGCCGCCTGGACGCGATCGGAGGGGCCGGTGATCCAGACGGCGGCGATGGGATACCCGTGACGGTCGAAGATGGGGGCAGCGACGCAGTGGATGCCGGTCATCTGCTCGCCCCGGTCGAGGGCATACCCCGTGGTGGCCACCTCGGTCAGTTCGCGTCGAAGCTTGGTGGCGTCCGCCAGCGTCCGTTCGGTGAACCGGGTGAAGGTCAGTCCGCGGATCATGCGGTCGGCCTCCGTCGCGGGCAGGAAGGCCAGAATCGCCTTGCCGGGAGCGGCGGTGTGCAGGGGCAGGCGAGTGCCCAGGTCGACGGAGAACTTGAACGGGTGGGATCCCAGGATCTGCTCCAGGACGACGACCTCGTTTTCCACGATCGTTCCGATGAGCGCCGTTTCCTTCACGAGATCGCGAAGGTTCTTGAGGATATCCACCGAGATCGTCATCAGCGCCGGTTCGGCCAGCGTGCGGCTGCCCATCGCCACCAGCTTACGGCTCAGCGTCAGGGCCTTGGTCTCCTCTTCGCGGGTCAGGTACCCGTGCTCCAGGAGCGTCATCGTGATGCGATAGACGCTGGTCCTGGAGCAGCGCAGTTGCGCCGCGATCTCGCTCTGCTGCAGCCCGCCGGGGTGATCAAGCAGGAGTTCGAGGACCTGCAGACCACGCTCGAGGTTGGGCACCTTGTAGCGGGAGGCGCCGATGAGGCGCCCGGTGCGGGGAATCGAGGTTGCCGACCCTGAATTCACAAATAAAACCTGAGTTCGCCAGTGAAACTAGGAATCGGCCCGTGGGGTGTCAACGGATCCGTGGGCGGAAAGGATCATTCCGCCATCGGTTAAGGCGCCGAGGATCGACCGCGAAAGAGGCGAAGCACGCCAAAGAGAGCCGCGCGGACCGAAACCGATGCGCCCAAAGCCGGCCACCCGGCCCCCGCCCCCACCCACCGGTTACCGCCCACCGGCTGTCGAGAGCGCGGCGTACCAGGCGGCGGCCCGCTGGGCGCGCTCGGCGGACCAGGGGCACGGAAGACCGTGGAAGAAGTCGTCGACGACCGCGGCCGACCCGTTCCAGTCCAAGGAGGTCCTTGGTGCGGCCTCAGCCCCCTGGAGGGCAGCGGCTGCCGCCTTCTGGCCTGCAATGCAGCCTACACGTGATAACGGGGACGAGTGAAAGGAGGAGAGCGCGACCGGGAGGAAGCCGTCTCGTTGCGAGGGGCTTTTGCCACGACGCATTGGAGCCTGGTCCGGGCAGCGAGCCAGGGTCCTTCCAGCGAGGCCCTGACTCAAACTGCGCCCCTACGGAGCACTCGGCCGTGACGACGTCGTGCAACGCTTCCGCGTGGAAGCGAGCGCCGCCGCGGGCCTGCAGCATCCGAACATCGTCGCCATGCACCAGGTCGGCGAACACGAGGGTCACCGGAGGGATTCCAAGGTCGCGCGATCGATTTCCAAGTCGGCAAGGTCGTATGGGCGAATGGCATCTCGGGCGGCCAGGAAATCCTCGCTCTGCCAGCGGTCGAGCCCGAGGATCTGGCCAACCTGGTACCGGCTCAATCTGTCGTGCCGGTAGGCGTCGGCGGCGAATGTCTCGACGAGCTCGCGCGACAGGTTCCTGCCGGGAGACACCAGCGCAGCGAGTTCATCAGGGATCTGGACGGTGATCAGCATGGGCGACTCATGGGCAGTTCTATTCTCGATTCTCAAGGCATACTAGCACGGCTCTCCCCTGCAACGATTCGGCCAGTCCTTGCTCGACGAGGTGTTGCAGACCGTGTCCGGGGTTGAAGATGCGCGTTTGGAATTGTCGGCGCTGCTTCAGGCGTGGGCGGAAGCCGGGTCCCCACTGCACCCGGGAGGTGGTCTGTAGCAAGCCGTGGCCAATCCGGTTTCTACCCTGGTGGACGCCTCCTCAACAGCCCCCGGTCGCTGCCCGGTTTGCGACGCGTCGTTCTCTCCGGAGCATGCTTCAGGGAGCTGCGTCGTCTGCCTGCTCCGGCTCGCCGAGGTCGAAGCTGACCGCCGGATCTCGGCCGCGCGCTCCGGCGCCGAGGCGCGTTCCGCGCCGCAAATCAGTGATTACCGGCTAATCCGGGAGATCTGGCGTGGCGGGATGGGGTTGGTCTTCGAAGCGGAGCAATTGAGCCTCAGACGGCGGGTGGCGATGAAATTGATTCTCGCGGGAGAGTTCGCGAGACGGTCGTCGGTCGCCCACCACCGCCAGCGACATCTGGAGCCTGGGAGTCTTGTTACACCGACTGCTCACCGGTAAGCCACCCTTCGGCGGGAAGTCGATCCCGATTCTGTTCCGGCACATCCTTGAGGATGAACCCGCAGCGTTGCCCGCAGGGGTGGACAAGGATCTCCGGACGATTTGCCGCAAGTGCCTTGAGAAGGACCCAACCGCCCGTTACGACAGCGCCGCGGCCCTCGCCGATGATCTTGATCTCTGGCGGGACCGATTGCCGATTCGGGCCCGGCCCGCGGGAACGCTGGAGGCGATCGCCAAGTGGGTGCGGCGTCGTCCTTGGCAGGCCGCGAGCCTGGGGGCCGGTTTGGCGGCCCTCGTCGGTCCGACCGTGATCGCCATCTTGTTCATCCTGAACCTCGATCACTCACGGGGGCACCATCCGATCGTTTCCTTGGAAGGGCGGACCAACGATGTCGCGATAATTCATAGCCCGCGAGATTCCCGGGTGACCTTCAATGTCCCCAGTTTTCCGTTCGACACCCGGAAAAGCCTGTGGATGAGGGTGGAATTTCGAGGGGTACCCGACGAACTGCGTGATAGCCTCAAAGTGCGCTTTCGGGCGGACTGGGCGGTCCTCCCCGATCCCGTCCGCTCCCCCGACCTTGGGCATGGCGATGAAGCGGTTGTCCGTGCTCAGATCGAGAGGCACATGCTTCAGGATACGTTCCTCTATCTGGAAGCGATCGGCTGGAAGGCGCGCGATGTCCTGGACAAATACCCGGCTGCCTCGGTGCGACTCATTCTCCTGGACGGACCTTGGACCAACGCGACAGCTCGCTAGCGCCGGGCTCCGGCTGTGAAACCGAAACGCCCATTCCTGACCGCCCGTAACGAAGTCTGGAAAAGTCGGTTTCCAAGAATCGCCCGGCGGACGTGCGAATTATCCGGAGCTCCGCATAGTGCCTCACGGTCGAAGGC
>JBBQML010000352.1:0-5690 GCA_038328885.1 Verrucomicrobiota bacterium
AGAAGACGTCGAGCAGTTCTCGCCGGCTGGGTTGGCTAGCGCTGCCGTGGGCCATCTCGAGCACGATCAGCAGGCAGATGAGTAGTAAGAGGAACTCGAGCACCGTCGGGAATGGAAACGGGCTGTTGAATTGAAGAAGGCTTAGCGCCGGCATGATTGATCCTCCCCGGCGTGTTGTGCGGTGAACACGCGAGTCGGTGCTGTGTCCGCCGCTTCGTTCTGCATAGACCAGCGATCGGCGCGTTCGACGAGTCGGGTTTCGAGTGAAGGGAGTTCGCCAGCATCGAGTCGGGCCCACCGGGGTGTGGCACTCACCGTGGCGAGTAGATTGATCAAGGCGCGTTGCTGAGACGCCGGGAGTGGGCTGCTAAGTTGGGTGCCCGCTTCGCTCAGCCAATCGAGGACGAGAGCACGGTGACCAACGCGCCGACCTCGTTCGGTCTCGCGAAAGCGCGGATACACAGGATCGAGCTGGTAGCGGTCGGCTTTGCCGGCGTCGTGCAGCAGGCTGCCGAGGACAAGGAGCGGACGGAAAAGGAGCGGTTGATAGACGGCCAGGCTCTGCGCATGTTCGGCCACCTCGATGGCATGGCGGAGGTTGCCATTGCGGCCGGCATGCGCGCCTTCCAGCTCGGCTGGGCCGGTGAGGTAACGAAGGAAGCGCTGAGAGTCCCAGAAGATGGCGTTAAAAAGTTGCCGGAAACGGCGCGGCAGCAATTGAATCAAGGCGCGACCGCGCGTAACTAATGCAGAAGGAACCGGCCAAGCGGGATTGACGGTATCGAAGAGATTGATCCTTTCGTCAGGTTGGTTGACGGCGAGCAAGTGGTCGATGTGGACGGCACCGTCTTCGCTGGTAGTCGACTTGTTCCAGCGGATCGCCACCAGAGCGCCGGGACGAAACCTTTGCTCCGATGCTGGCTCGGTCCAGATGACTTTGAACGAGAGGTGGCGATGATAGAGGGTGGCGGTGCTGCAACTCAGGCGATCGCCGACCTTGATGATGCGGTAGTCGGTAATCCGGAAGACCGGCGGTAACGATTCAATCAGGCAGCGTGTGCCGTCGACGGTGAGTGCGGGACGTGGATCAGACATGGGCGGACTCCTCGTGGGGTTTCACGAGGAGCTCGACGAATTGCGGCGCGCGCGCCGGGACGGGCAGGACTGGATCGCCCGCCTCCAGCAGCAGGAGATCGAGCGTACGGGCATTCCGTCGCTCAAGATCCGGTTCAATTCCGTCTTCGGCTATTACCTTGAAGTGACGCGGGCGAACCTCGATCGCATTCCCCCCGACTACATCCGGAAGCAGACCGTCGCCAATGCTGAGCGGTTCGTAACACCTGCGCTCAAGGAGATGGAGGGCCGGATCCTCGGTGCGGAGGAACGGGCCCTGAAACTGGAGGGATCGCTGTTCCAGGAAGTGCGCGAACAGATCCTGGCCCGGATGCGCGAGATCCAGGCCACTGCGGGCGCCCTCGCGCAACTCGACGTGCTGGCGGCCTTCGCCGAGGTGGCCCGCCAGGGGGAGCAGGTGCGACCCGAGATCACCGAGGACGGCGCGTTGTGGATCGTCGACGGACGCCACCCCGTCCTCGCGCAGTCCGCGGGAGGCGATCCGTTCGTGCCCAACGACACCGAACTGGACGTGGACACCCAGCAGATCGCGCTGATCACCGGGCCCAACATGGCGGGCAAGAGCACCTACATCCGTCAGGTGGCGCTCCTGGCGTTGCTGGCGCACACCGGTGCGTATCTGCCCGCGAAACAGGCGCGGATCGGGTTGGTCGACCGCCTGTTCACGCGGATCGGCGCCAGCGACAACCTCGCGCGGGGGCAATCCACGTTCATGGTTGAGATGAGCGAGACCGCCAACATCCTCAACAACGCCACGCGCCGCAGTCTGGTGATCCTCGACGAGATCGGCCGCGGGACGAGCACCTTCGACGGCCTCAGCCTCGCCTGGTCGATCGTCGAGCACCTGCACCACGTGGTTGGGGCGAGGACCCTGTTTGCGACGCATTACCACGAGCTGACCGAATTGGCGGGGCGCCTGCCGCGGCTGCGGAATTTCAACGTCGCGGTGCGGGAGTGGAACGATCAGATCCTTTTCCTGCACAAGATCGTGACCGGGGGGAGCGACAAGAGTTACTGGATCCAGGTGGCGCGTCTCGCCGGGGTGCCCAGGCCGGTGATCGAGCGGGCCAAGCACATTCTCCGGGTGCTGGAGGAGGCGGAGTTGGATCTGCAGCGCGTGGCGGCTGGGGAGGGTGAGGTGACGGCGGCCAGTCCAGATCCCGCAGTTCCTCTGGCGACGTCGACCACGAAGCCTCCGGCGCGCGTCCCGCGTCAGCGGGCGGAGCGCGACAAATTGCGCGCACTGGCGGCCTCGGGGCAGTTGGATTTGTTCGGCTGAAGGTTCTGGAGGGGCCCCTTCGTCGGGCCTGCCGTGCCGTTCAGCCTGCCAACTTGTCCAACTGTGCTGCCATCTTCAGATCGAGGTCCGTCAGTCCGCCGGCGTCGTGGGTGGTCAAGGCCAGCGTGACCTTGTTCCAACGGATCTCGATGTCCGGGTGATGCCCGGCTTTCTCTGCGGCGCGGGCCACGGAGTTGACGAACTTCATGGCCGCGGCGAAGTCCGCGAACTCAAAGGTCCGACGCAGGACCTGGCCTTTGCGGGTCCAGGACTTCACCGCCGTGAGGGCCTCCTTGATCTCTGCCTCGCTGAGCTTCTCCATGGCGTGGATGGGAGCAGCGTTCGCGGCGGGGGCAACTGGGGGGATCAGCGGAGTCTCGGTGGGGCTTCGCTGGCGGGCAAGTCATCGCCCCCCGGGTGTTGAACTGTCCGCCGTTCTTCACGGCGGAGTTCCGCGTACATCTGGATGGACGTGATCCCGGACCAGACCCACGCGACCCCGAAAATCAGGAGCGCCCGCTGCCACAGTGCCGTGGGTGGATACTCGGGCTCCATTCCGCGCATCGCCGACAGCCAGAGGGCCCGCATCATCAGCGTGAAATGGACGAGGAACAACGCGAACCCCGTGCATGCCAGGATCAGTTGGCCTGCGCCGGCGAGGCGGTGTCCGGCCGCCCAGGAACCCAGTCCTGGGGTGGCCAATTGGTTGACGATGATCCCGATCTGCAACCGGTCGCGCTGACGCCGGAGAAATGGCTTGGCGGGCTGCAAGCAGGTACCAGCAAGCCAGAATTCCTGCCCCCAGGCGAGCCGCGAATCGTTGAGGTGGAGGAGCGGGGGAGGAGGGCCCGCCGGCTCCCTGCTCACGGCGACGCGCGACGCGCAACGCGCCCCCTTCTCCCCACTCCCCACGCCTGCTGCTCGAGCCGAAGGCTTGAGGAGCAGGCTTGAGCGGCAGGCTCCTGGGTTGGCACGCTCCGCCGCCCGCTACGCATGCGACTCAAGATCTGCCACCTCACCAGCTACCGCTATTCGTCGCCGGTCTCCGAGAACTTCAATGAGGTCCGGCTGCAGCCCGTTTCGGATGAGCGGCAAGTCTCCCATGGATTCGAATTGATCACCAGGCCGGCGGCTCGGGTCCGGCGTTACCACGACTTCCATCTCAACCTTGTCGACCACTTCCACCTGACCGAGCGGCACGACCGGTTGGAAGTGGAAGCGCGCTCGGAGGTCACCACGTTTGGCCAGGTAGCGCACTTGGCGGCGGCGGCCTTCCCCCTGGGCCGCCTGGGGGAGTGCTTGCGGTTGGAGCATTGCTACGATTTTCTCCAACGCAGTGAGTACGTGTCGTTGGAGGTCCAGGTCTGGCGGTTGGCGCAGGATGCGGTGGCCGGTCTGGACGACGCCTGGCAAGCGGCCGTGGCGTTGAATCGGTTCGTTTACCGCGAGTTCACGTACGACCCAACCGCCACCTCCGCGAGCACCCCGACGACCGAAGTCCTGAGACATCGGAGGGGGGTCTGCCAGGACTTCGCCCACGTGTTACTCGGATTGTGTCGGTCGGTGGGGATTCCCGCGCGGTACGTAAGCGGGTACGTCTACACGGGGGAGGAGATGGGGTGGCGGGGGCAATTGGCGTCGCATGCGTGGGTGGAGGTCTTCCTGCCGGGGCACGGGTGGCTGGCCCTCGACCCCACGAACAATCGGCCGGCCGACGACCACCATGTGAAGGTGGCGGTGGGTCGGGACTATGCGGATGCGGCCCCGCTGCGGGGCAGTTTTCAAGGACCGGCCGATCAGGAGATGACGATCGAACTGCAGATTCAGCGGGTCGACTGAGCGGGAGGCGCGGGGTTGGTCCCGGACTGCGGGTGTCCAGAACCGCAGCGTGTTCCCACGCGACGCGCGTCGGAATCGAATCCCCTCACGCCACCCGGTAACGGCCTATCCACGGATTGCCCGTGTGGCGGACAGTACCAAGGCGTCGTCACGCCTTGCTTCCCGCCGCGCTCCGGGGGGGCGGCGTAGCTTGGAGTGCGCTGAGGAGCGCGGCGAGGCGGCCCTTTGGTATTCGGTCACCGCCCGGCTTCGCCTCGAAGCCTCGTGGTTGGTAAGTTCCATTTCCCGCCGCGGGATGGCTTCAGGATCGACGTTCGGGGAGTGGACCCGGCACGTTTCCAACAGTCCCTTCCGAGTTTCACGCGCCCGTGCTGTGCATCGGTGTGCCTGGATGGGCCGCGGTCAGCGTACCAACGAGTCTACCGCGCAGAGATACCATGAACCGAAGCCAATCGAGTTTCCCGTACCGGCGTGATCGCGCGCTGCCGTTGCTTCGCGCCGCCCTCATCGCGGCAGGCCTGGTCACCACCACCGCCTCCGCCCAGGTGCAAAAGGCCGGGGATCTGCTGGTGGACGTCGACGCCACCCAACTGGCTCCCGGTCCGCTCGCGAGTATCCCGAACAACGGCACGATGGGAGGCTTCTTCGAGGCGGTGGGCGGGACCGCCAACACGCCGGTGATCGCCACCGTGGACGGCAACCAAGGGCATCCAGTTTGACGGCGATGACTTCCTCCAGAGCGTGGCCGAGGTCGGTGGCGCGCTGGTCGTGGCGCCCGCGGGGCTCATCGGCGAGAGTCCCACCCGGTCGGTCGAGGTGTGGACGTTGAATCCCGAGGCTGCCACCGACGAGACCCTGGTTTCATGGGGTCGCCGCGGAGGTCCCGCCGGAAGCAATGTCGCTTTCGGTTACGGCTCCGACTTCCGTTGGGGTGCGATGGGACATGGGGACAGTCCGGATCTCGGCTGGAACAACGACGGGGGGAATCCCGAAGTGAACAAGTGGCATCACCTGGTTTACACCCTCGACGGCACGTTCACCCGCATCTACATCGACGGGCGGTTGGCCAACGGCGAGAACCTCGCCGAAGGCGTCATCAACACCCACCCGGACACCCCGATCAGCATCGCCGCACAAATGGAGGCGGACGGGGTCAGCGTGACCGGTGGCTTGCGGTACACGGGGACGATCGCCCGGGTGCGCGTGCACGACGGAGTCCTCACCGCCCAACAAGTGGCGAGCAACTACGACCTCGAGAAGTCGGCGTTTATGGATCCTGAGCCATTGCCCCCGCCCCCTCCCACGCCGCAGGAACGCCTGGTGGGCGGTCCGGTTCACCGCTATTCCTTCGGTGAGACGGCCGGGGACGCGGCCGAGGGCGCGCAATTCAGGGACTCGATCGGCACCGCGCATGGCACCGTGATGGGAGTCGGCGCAT
>JBBQML010000353.1:0-5684 GCA_038328885.1 Verrucomicrobiota bacterium
CCTGTCCCTCATCCACACCGGAGGGGCATGGCTTGACGGCCTGGCCGACTGCCTCCCGTGGGGGGATGGGCGGAGGTGCGTGGGCTACGACTTCGGGCAAATCATGGTGACCCCGGGGGACAAATCGCTGCCGATTCCGGATCCGAACGACCGCCCTTACGCCGGGCTGTTGTTCGCCGGGATCTCGTTGTACATCGACCGCGGCAACGCCTATCACGGAATGAAGTTCACCACCGGGGTGGTCGGCCCGGCGTCGCTCGCGGAGGAGACGCAGAAGGAAGTGCATCGCTGGGTGGACAGCCCCCAGGCGCAAGGCTGGGACTACCAGCTTCACAACGAGCCGATCTTCAACTTCCTGTACGAACACCGTCGGAAGTACACCCTGGTCGGCATGAGCCGTGGGCTGGCCCTCGAAGCGATGCCCATCGCCACGGCGATGCTGGGAAACGTGCTGACCCAGGGCCAGATCGGGGGGCAGATCCGGTTCGGTTACCATATCCCGGATGACTTCGGCACCACCTTGCTGCGCGGAATGAGTCACTTGCCCCCCCCAAGACTGCCGGGTGATGCGGAGCGGTTGCCTGGTTTCGGGGTCTTCCTGCATGCCGGTGCCCACGGTCGACTCGTCCTGCACAACATCACCTTGGACGGCAATACCTGGGGTGATAGTCCGAGCGTGGACCGGGAGCCGTTCGTCCCGGCTGCGGAGTTTGGGGTGGGTATGTCGACGCGGCGGTTGCTGGCGTCATTTGCGTATGTTTTTGTCGGCAATGAGTTCGAGGGCCAGCAGGACCACTCGGTGTTTGGAGCCTTTACTGTTACTTACCTCTTCTGAGACCGGCGGTGGCCGCCCCTGAAGATCCGCGATACAGCCCGCGAGCGCGGGGATCGAACGACAGAAAACCCGGGCAGCGCATTCAGCGGGGGGTGTCGTCACGCCGGCCGCATCCCACGTGGAAACCATGAAGCACCCATCTCGAGACAGTACGGCGATGAAGCATCCTTCCCACGACAGTACGGTGTCCGGGCCGAAAGCCACGGCGCATTCCCCCGAGGGCGGTTGGACCGATCTGGATTCCCTGAGGAGGGACCTCGTGCAGCAACGCGACACGAACCTGCGCCTGGCGGCCGACCTCGAGAACTTCAAGCGCCGGAGCCGCCAGGAAACCGCGATGCGCGCCGCCGCACAGAAGGACGCCTTCATCCGCGAGTTGCTGCCTGTTCTGGACAACCTCGAGCGCGCGCTGGCTTCCGGCAAGTCCCGTGGTGGTGAGCAGTTGCATCAGGGGGTGGAGATGACCTGTCTCCAACTGGGCCGATTGCTGCGCGAGCACGGCATCGAGGCCCAGGAGAGTGTCGGTCGACCGTTCGACCCCGGCGAGCACGAGGCGGTTGCCCAACGTCATGACGGGGCCTACCCGGACCAGACCGTCATCGAGGTGCTTCAGCGCGGCTATTCGCAGGCGGGGAAGGTGTTTCGACCGGCGAAGGTGGTGGTGAATGCCTGGGGTTCCCAAGACTGACTTGGGCTGGTAGGATCTCGCGGTGTCGGGGAACGTGCCAGGGGTGATCAAGCCATGCCGGTCGACTTCAAAGACTATTACCAGGTCCTCGGGGTATCTCCGAAGGCGTCGGACGACGAGATCAAGAAGTCCTTCCGTGCGCTGGCGCGCAAATACCATCCGGATGTCGCCAAGGACAAGGCCGGTGCGGAGGACAAATTCAAGGAACTCAACGAGGCGCATGAGGTCCTGAGCAACCCGGAGAGTCGCAGGAAGTACGACCAGTTGGGAGCGGACTGGAAGACGGGCGCGGGGACGCGGGCGCGGCCGGGGCGGTCCCCGGCCTCCTCAGGACCGCGGGGGCCGGGCGGCGAGGAGTTCGAATTCCGCTTCGAGGGCACGGGCTTCAGCGATTTCTTTGAGCAGTTTTTTGGCGGGCGTGCCGGTCGGGCACGGGGTCCCGCCGGTTTCGGCGGCTCGGGTTCCGGGGGGGGGTACCAGGAACCGGAGGTGGCGCTCCGGGGGGAGGATCTCCAGGGAGACATCCTCATCACGCTGGATGAGGTTTTGACGGGGGCCCTCCGGTCCATCGCGGTGCGGCGAACGAATGCGCGAACCGGCAAGGAGGAGGCGCAGACCTACTCCGTTCGGATTCCCGCCGGGGTGCAGGCGGGGCAGTCCATCCGGGTTCCGGGCAAGGGCGGTGAGGGCATTGGTGGGGGAGGGGCCGGCGATATCTATCTGCGGGTGCGCTACGCCCAGCATCCGGATTGGGAGGCACGCGGCAGCGACCTTCTCGGGCAGTTGGATCTGTCGCCCTGGGAGGCGGTTCTGGGTGCGACCGTTCCCGTTCGGACGCTCGAGGGCACGGTGTCGGTGAAGGTGCCGGCGGGCACTCAGCCGGGACACCAACTGCGGGTCCGGGGGAAGGGCTTGCCGGCCGGCGCCGGGAGCCGAGGGGATCTGTATGTGGTGGTTTCCATCCAAATTCCCGGCCGGCTCGGCAGCGAGGAGGAGCGCCTGTGGAAGGAGTTGGCCAAGGCCTCCGACTTCGATCCTAGGAAGCCTGGCTGAGTCCGAACGCCCAGACCCGTCAGGGCTGATCCCACGCCGACCGGAGCTTTTAACTTGGGGTCGCATCTAAATTGTTGACAAATCGGGCCCACCGAGCCGGGGACGGCTGTCGGCGGTAAGATTGAATAGACAACAATTTAGATGCGACCCCATGCGTGTCGTTGACGCGGGCCGGCAAGGTCCCAACGCTCGCGGGGCGATGAGGTTTCCTGGATGGGGTTCACTGGTCCTCGGCCGCAGTCCCGCCGCGCGCGGACTCGCGGTGGGACTGCTGTTGTGGGTCGGTGCCGCTCCCGCCCGCGCCGACGTTGTGCTCCAGGCGGGGCCTTACGCCTTCCGCCTGTCGGACGGAGGGACGCTGGTCTCGGTCGAGCGGCGTCGCGCCGCCGCGCCGACGAGGTCCCCGGTCGGCGATCCCGGGCCGGCCTTCGCCTTGAACCTGGGCTCGTTCCCCGTGCCGATGCTGGCCCCCCGCAGCGTGCGTGAATCGCGGGATCGTTGGCGTTTCGAGTACGCTTTCCGCTCGGATCCTGCGTTGACTGCCGACCTCACCGTTTGGACCGAACGACGCGGCCGGGCGGTGCTGCTGAGACGGTCACTGCGGTTGCGATCCGCAGGTCCGGTCCTGGCGGACCTGGGCGTGAAGCTGATCGCGTGGCCGACCTCGTTTCCGTCGGCGACCTGGGTGCCGCGGGAGGACGGCGTGGGCGCGAGTCTTGGCTCCGCTGGCGCGGGTGTGTACCACGCGGCGGGTCGCGCGCCGGGGGTCGGGGTGGCGTTGGCGTTGGCGTTGCCGATGCTGAGCTTCGAAGGCGGCGTGGTTTCCCCGCGTGTGACCCTCTACGCCGATCCATGGTTCTCGGCGCGTTTTGCCGGGCAATCGATCACGTGGGAATACCCGGGTGTGGTCGGTTTGGAGCAGGGGGACGAGAGCCGGCAGGTGGACTTGGTGCTGCACGACGGTGCCCCCGACGCGGCGCTGGACGCGTTCTTCGCCGGTGCCCTCGCGGGCGTCCCTGCCGGACCCGACTGGCTGCATCGGATCCGGTTGGTGGGCTATGACTACCTGAGCGACGGGGGTGAGGGTTGGCACCGGGACATCGAGGCGCTCTCGGCGGCCTTGTCGGCCGAGGAGCGCAAGCGCGTGTTCCTCTGCCTGCATGGCTGGTACGACCACCTGGGTCGGTATTCCTTCGATGCGCCGGCGGGGCGACTCGACGCGGAGTGGGTGGCATTCGCGGGAGCCGCGCAGGTGAGCCAACCGGTGCCCAAGCTGAACCTCGATGGGGATTTGGTGGAAGTGGGGTTTCCGAATGCTCGTCCCGTGGCGATGTCGAGGGAGAAGATCCATGAGCGCCTGCGCTACGCGCGCCGGAAGGGGTTTCGGGTCGGGCTGTACTACGCCGACGGATTGGCCGCGGGCGCGGGGTTGCCGGGGTTCGCCGAGCGGAAGGTCCTTTATTGGGGTGGGTGGCGTGGCCCGGACAGCCTGGGGCGGACCTACTGCCAGAACCCGCTGGTGCCGGAAGTGAGGGATTTTTATGTGCGTTATTTGGGGGCGCTGCTGGAAGAATTCGGCCACGAGATCGATGGACTGGTGTGGGATGAAACCTTTCACGTGCCGCAGGGAAGCCTGGGGGCGACCAACGGCGTGGGGCCGGTCGGTTACGCCGATCGTGCCATGATGCGGCTGACCGACGAACTGCGGGGGCAGGTGGACCGCTTCAACGCGCGTCGGCATCGCGAGGTGGCGTTTCTCGTCTCGGACTGCGCCGGGATGCCGCTGGGTTGGCGCGCTCCGCCGACCGCGCTCTGGGCGCACGGCACGTATCAGGACAGCCATTTCCGGCCGACCGCCTGGGGTTACGCGATTTTTCCGAACTACCGCAATGTGGCCTGGTCGTGCTGCTGGTGGCCCGTCTCGAAGTGGGGATGGGTGGAAACCGGCGTGCGCCAGTTCCAGGCGCCCATTCCGGTCACGAACGGCTGGGGGGATGACGTCGGGTTTGCCGAGATGACGGCGGAGCAACGGGGGCGGGTGGTGGATTTATTCCGCGAGCGGGGACGGAGCCGCGACCGGGGCGTGGCGCGTCTGCGGTGGCTGCCCGAGCCGCGGGAGACCTTGGCGCCATGATGCGTCGCCTTTCCAGGCGGGTCTGGCAGTCGGGGGTGGCGTGGTCGTGGGTGTTCAACGCGGTGCGGCTGTTCCTCGGGTTGCTGTTGCTTCCGTTGCTGGTGAAGAGCCTCACCACCGAGGACTTCGGCATGTACCAGATCTTCACGAACGTTCTTCAGATGCTGCCGCTGGTGGATGCGACCTTCTCCTTCAACGTTGGGCGGCAGGTGACCTTCGCCATGGGTGGGGCGACGCGTCTGCTGCCGTTGGGAACCGATCCGGGGGCGGCGTCGGGGACGCCGAACTATCCGCTCGTGTGGCGGTTGGTGCGGGCGACCGGGGTCATTTACGGTTTGCTCAGCGTGGGCGTGGCGATCGCCCTGGCCGTGCTCGGCGGGTATCTGGTGGGGCGCCAGGTCAGCCATACCTCGAGCGTGTCGGTGACCTGGTGGGCGTGGGGGTTGACCATCCTGGGGGCGGCGGTGGAGATCCAGTCGCTGCGGTGGTTGGGCTTCCTGAGGAGCATGAACCTGGTCACCCGCGCCGCGCAGTTGGGCACGGGGGCGTATGCGGCCCGGGTCCTGTTGGCGGGAGGGGGGCTGCTGGCGGGTTGGGGCCTGCTGAGCCTGCCGATGGCGAGCATCGCCACCAGTCTGGTACTGGGCTGGGTCGCGCGGCGCTCCTGTCTTGGCGCCCTGCCGGTGGGCCCGGCGGCCACCTCACTGGGCGAGGTGCGGCATCTGCTCGGTGTCATCTGGCCAAACAGTTGGCGGACCGCGTTGAAGGCGGGGAGCGAATTTGGGCTGAGCGTCTGGCTGCTGTACCTCTGCACCGAGCACGTGGGACCCGGTGCGGGTCTCCGGACCGCCGCTCAGTACGGGCTCTCGCTTCAGCTCATGAACATCGTCCAGCAGTTGGCGATGGTCTGGACGCAGGTGAAGTGGCCGATGGCCGGCCAACTCAGGGCTCAGAAACGTCTCGCGGATCTGCGG
>JBBQML010000354.1:0-5670 GCA_038328885.1 Verrucomicrobiota bacterium
GCCAACAACGCCGCCACCCTCCAGAACTCCAAGGCCAGCGTCGCCGCCCTCCAATCCACGATCCCGGGAGCCACCAACTGGGTCGTCGTCACCGCCTGCGACCTCGACAGCTCCGGAAAGACGGACCTGATCTGGCTCAACACGGAATCCGGCCGGGTGATCGCCTGGCTGATGAACGGCACCGCCACGCTCCGCACCGCCACCCTCTGGCCCGCCACGAACCCTGGGGACTCCGACTGGATCCCCCTGGCGGCGGGCGACTTCAATCTGGATGGCCGACCGGACCTGGTGTGGCGCAACCGGACCTCCGGGAGGGTACTCCTCTGGTTCATGAACGGCACCACACGCACCGGAACCACCACGATCTGGCCGGCCACCAATCCCGGGGACTCGTCCTGGATCCCCGCCCTGGCCGCGGATTTCAACGCCGATGGACGATCCGACCTGGTGTGGCGGAACTCGGACACCGGGCGGGTGATCGTCTGGTTCATGAACGGCACCACGCGCATCGGAACCACCACGATCTGGCCGGCCACGAATCCGGGAGATTCTAGTTGGATCCCCCTGACAGCCGGTGACTTCAACGGCGACCGGAAACCCGACCTGATCTGGAGGAACTCCCTCAGTGGGCGGGTCATCGTCTGGCTGATGAATGGGGTTACCCGGACGAGTTCCCCCACCCTCTGGTCGGCCTTGGGTTCGGGAGAGGCGGCCTGGGTGCCCCTGGCCGCGGACGATTTCACGGGGGATGCCAAAGGCGACCTCGCCTGGCGGAACACTGAGAACGGGAGGGTGATCCTCTGGTTTATGAACGGAACAACCCGCACCGGGACCACCACGCTCTGGTTGCCCTGAGCCAGAGGCGTCGCCGCCGTCGAAGGTTCCATTCCACCGAAACCACCTCTGCCCGCTCCCGTGCAGTCCCGCGAGCTCAGCGTTGCTTGATGAAGTATGCCGGCGCGAAAGCGAACGGAAGTTTCTGCACCACCTCGTCCCGACCGGCGAGATACTCGTCCACCGCTTTCGTCGCCCCCGGGAAGATCCCGTAGTCATCGAGGATGACCACGCCCCCGGGTACCACCCGCGGCGCGAGGATCTTCATCACGGTGCTGCTGGGCTCGTAGACGTCCACGTCCAGGTGCAGCAACGCGATCCGCAGCTCCGGATGTTGCCCGGCATAGGCGGGAACGGTCTCACAAATGTCCCCGGCCACCAGTCCGACATTCCTCCCGCAGCCCTTTTGATCCAGGACCGCCCGCAACTGCTCGACGGAGATGCTCTCGTCCCCGGCGCTCTGGATGAACCGGCTTCTCGGCTCCTGGTCGTCCGGGAACGCGGTCTCGGGGAATTTTCCGAAGGTGTCGAACCCCACCAGGGCCCGGGTCTCTTCCGCCTCGAACAGGTGTCGAAGCATGGCGAACCGAGCGAAGGAGGCGCCCTTGAAGACTCCGCACTCCACGAAAGCGCCCGGGAGGTTCCTCGCCCGCTGATACAACTCGTGGTGAGCCAGTAGTTTTCCCACCCGGCCCGGAGCGCAGCTCAGGTAAAAGGCGTTCTCATGATCGTAGGCGAGTTCCGCCGAGGGTAGCGTGATCATTCGTTGCTCCAGTCCTCCACCAGAGCACAAACGGGACCAGCCAGGGGAAGTCTCTGAACCCCGGCCAATGAACCGCTGGCGGATCGCCTCGCCGATCGCCCCCCGGCAATTTCTGCCTCCAGACGCCTCGTCCTGACGGCAATCCCTGCTCCTTCTCCTGTTGGACCAGGTCAAGCCGCGGTTCCGATTCTTGGCACGCCACCTGCTTCCAGTGGGTGCCGGGCCGGGGCCCGCCTCCTGAGTCCACGTCGAATCCTGGCATCCTCACACCTCCCGATTCCATGAACGTCAGCCTCGAGAGCTTCCGCAACCTCCACCGTGGCGAGCGCTGTTTCATCGTTGGTTGCGCCCCTTCCCTGGAATTCCTCGACCTCGCGCGCCTCGACGGCGAGTGGGCCTTCACCGTGAACCGCGGCTACCTCGCCGCACGCCTCGGCCTCCAACGAACCCAGTACTACGTCGTCAGCGACCCCCACACCTACCGCGCGTATTGGCAGGAGATCCGGCAAGCGAACGTCGGCCAGCGGTTCTATCGCGATGACGTGGTCGAACTGCCCGAATACCAGCGCGCCCTCTGCCCCGAATTCGCCGTCCGTTTCCCCCACCATCTGGCCCCGGCGATGGATGAAGGCCACTTCGCCGAAGACCCCACCACCGGCACCTACCGTGGCTTCACCGTCGTGCTCGATGCGGTCCAGATCGCCTTCTTCATGGGCTTCGCCGAGGTGTACATCGTCGGTTGCGACCTGAATTACGCCGGCGAAAAGACCCATATCTACGGCACCGGTCACTACGAGCAACGGCGCCGCAACGACATGCCGATCGCCAGGGTCCTCCAGGCCATGCAGGTGGCCGCCGCCACCTTTGAGCGGCACGGCCGCCGACTGGCGAATGCCGGCGTCGGCGGCAATCTCGACACCATCCCGCGGGTTCCGTTCGCCTCGCTCCTGCCCAATCACCACCGCGCCGTCCACGCATGAGCGCTTTGCAACTCACCCAACCGCCGCCCCGGCCTCGCGCCGCCCCGACTGGCACCCCCCGGGTGGTCCTGACTTCGATCGCCCACCCCACGCCCCAAGTCGCCGCCTTTCTCCGCCAGAAAGACTGGCGCGTGGTGTTTGTCGCCGATCTGAAGACCCCCTACTTCGATCCCCCTGCCGGCCTCGATATGCTCAGTGTGTCCCGGCAGATGGCTTCGCCCCATCGGCTGGCGGCCCTGCTCCCCTGGCGACATTACTCCCGGAAGAACCTTGGCTACCTCGCCGCCATCGAGGACGGGGCGCGCACGATTTTCGACACCGACGACGACAACGCCCCGCTCGATCCGTGGACCCCCGCACCGGCCCCGGGCCCGTCGGTCACCCTGGTGGACCCTCAAACCTGGGTGAACGCCTATGCCCATTTCGGCGCCGGCCAAGCCTGGCCCCGTGGGTACCCGCTCGAGCGCATCGGCTCCTGCCCCGCCCCGCGGACCCAGCCCACCCCGGCCGGCGACGTCGCGGTCTGGCAGGGATTGGTGGAGGGCGATCCTGACGTCGACGCGATTTATCGGCTGACGTGTCGCCGGCCGGTGGCTTTCCAGCCCGCCCCGCCCCTCGTGCTCCCCCCCGAAACCTATTGTCCCTTCAATTCCCAGAACACCTGGTGGAGCCAGCGGGCGTTTCCGTACTTGTACCTGCCCGCCACCGTGACCTTTCGGTTCACCGACATCCTCCGTTCCCTGGTCGCCCAACGTTGCTTCTGGTCCCATGGCTTGAGACTGGGTTTTCAGGGGGTCACCGCACGACAGGAGCGGAACCCACACGACCTCCTCGCCGATTTCCGGGACGAACTGCCCTGCTACCTGGAGGTCGGGGGCATCGCCCGTGACCTCAGCCGCCTAACCCTGGGCAGCGATCCCGCCCAAAACCTCCACCGCTGTTATGAGGTCCTGGCCCGCGAAGGCCACGTGGCTCCGCAGGAACTGAGCGTGCTCGAGGCCTGGCTGGAGGCCATCGCCACTCTTTCCAACCCAACTCCTCGCGAGCCATGAGGCCCTGGCCCACCAACCTGCCCCTGGACTTCCTAGTCTGCGGCCTCCCTATCAACTGTCTCGACCCGGAACGGCCCTACGGCCAACTCCGCGGCAACGCCACACGGGCATTCGGCCTGGCCAACAATTTCTCCCGCCAGGGTTGGCGCGTCGGCCTCGTGGTGGAACCTACCTGCCGACGGGCCGACTCGGCCTGGATCCACGAGGAACTCACTCTGGTCCATCGCGCCGACCTCGCCGCCACCGCCGCCCACGCCCAAGTGCTGCTGCTCGCCAGCACCAACCTGATGACGCTGCGGGAACACGTCCCCGAGGCCCTGGCCGTGCCCCACCCGCGCAAGTGGTTGGCCACCTGTTTCGATTACAACGACGACGCCCTTCTTCCCGGGCTCCTGCAGGGCGTGGTGGGGGTCTCCCTGAACAACGAAATCGTGGCCGACAGCTGGCGCCGCCGGAACCTCGACCTCCCGTTGCACGTCGTGCCCTACGGCGTGGACGAGAATGGCTACGTCGACGCCAGCATCGGCGCGGCCCCGCGCCCGAACGCCGTGTGGATCGCGGTGCCCTGCGCCTGCCCCGAAGCCTGGGACGTCTGGTGCGCTTCGCGGAAGTCAATCCGGAATGCGAGGTCCGGGTGGTGGCCGGCCAGATCTTCGACCAAACCCGCCCGCGGGGCACCGAAGGGTCCTTCGATCAGCCCTACGTCGACCACCGCGAAGGCCCCGTGCCCCATGAACGATTCGAGGAGATCCTCCGCCTCTGGTGTCATCGACCCCCGCCCCCCAACCTGCGCTACCTCGGCGCCTGCCGCGGCGAAAACGCCGAACTCCTCGGAACCGCCACCGTCGCCCTCGCCTTCTCCCGCCGCCAAGGCCAGTGCCATGACGACTCAAAGATCCTGGACTACCTCCGCAGTGGGGTCCCCGTCTTGGCCGACGAGGGTCAACCCTCCCATCGTTTCGTCCGCGAAACCGACCACGGCTTCGTGATGCCGTTCTCCGGCGACGACGCGGCCCTGAGGACCGGATTCCTGGAATGCCTCGCCCGCTCCTCGCTCGACCGACGCCGGACCGTCGCCACCCAGGTGCGTGATCGCTTCGGCTGGCCCGCCGTGGCGCGCCAGGTCGCGGAATGGGTCCAGGCGGATGTCGATTCAAGCGTACAGGGGGACGGGTAACCTAGCTTGGTAAACTAGGTTCGCCGCCCCGGTGCCGCTGGCCCCGGTGGCCCCGAAAGAAAGTCGCCCCCTCCGGCCGATGATCCGGAGGCAACCTCGGATGTTGCGCTTCCATCGTGCGACTGGAGCCCCAGGACCTGGAAGCCCGGCTCGGCTTGGCGCTCTGAATGACCACCCCCTCTGCCAGGACGGTTGCCCGGGTCTGTCGGGTGAGGCTGATACGACGAAGGATTAGATCGAAACGGAGGAACGCGGCGAGTGGGTGGCACTGCTGGTCTTTACGTCGGCAGCCCTTCCCTCGTCCCACCGGGCTCCTCCGGTCGCGCTCCCTTGCCCAGTGCCGTCCCTCCGACTCCGTTCCGACGCCCTGATCGAGAACCTCGCACAATCCTTCACCCCCCTCCGCTCCTCCTTCGGGCCTCTCGTCCGACCGTCGGTCTACTCGGCTCGACTACCCAACCGACCTTGTCAACGGTCCTGCCCCCTCTGCCCGCGGGGCACAGGCAATTCTTGCCGAACCAGGCTCCAGCCCCGAAGAATCTGCGGCACAATTTTCCCACTCCCAGCCAGTACTGACTACGCGGTTCGATGGCATCCGAACTGCTGTCTGCTACCTACGATGACCACCAACGCGTGCCCTGAACCCGCAACCGGCCGGCGCCGTCGGCCACCAGGATACGTCCGCAGGCGGGCGGCGGGGATCCGCACTCCGCCGCGTTTCGGCTCTTGGTGATCGTCCGAGATCCACCCGCATGAATACCGCCGCGCGAATGGCATCGCCGACCGAAGGCCCTTCGATCCCCGCCGTCGAACTGCCCCCGGTCAGGCAACCGCACTTCCTCTCGTTCCTCCTGCCCTACATCG